>JALXCE010000072.1 GCA_026991055.1 Caldifarciminota bacterium
TCGCTTTAAAAATCCTCAAAGCCCGCCTTTACAACTATTACAAGGAAAAAGAAAAGGAAAAGCTCGAGGATGTGGAGAAAGAAAAGGGAGACATTGCCTGGGGCAATCAGATTCGTTCCTACATTCTCCATCCGTATAAGATGGTCAAAGACCATCGAACCGGTGTTGAAACCGGCAATCCCAACGCAGTTTTAGACGGAGAAATTGACGATTTTATAAAAGCATTCCTGCTGATGCAGGGTAAAAAGGCTCTCAAAAGTTAAGGAGGCACAGGTATAAAGATACCTTTCATAAAAAATTCCATTTCCCCTGCATTTACTTCTATTGCACCGATTTATGACGAACTCATGCAGGATGTGGATTACTTCGACTGGGTGGATTACTTCGAATCCCTTATCAGAAGATACTCGAAGATAAAGGTCAAAAAGATTCTGGACATCGGATGCGGGACAGGTACACCCACCATGCTATTTCGTTATCATGGATACCACGTTGTTGGTCTTGATAAGTCAAAGGATATGCTTGAAGTGGCCAAAACAAAAGCAAAGGGTTTGAAAGGTGTAAGATTTGTCCAGGGAGATTTTATCAACTTCAGGCTCGAAGAGCAGTTTGACGCCGCAGTCTCGATTTTTGACAGTATCAATAACCTTATGAGCGAGGAGCATTTGCTTAAAACTTTTAGAAACGTTAGGGGACATCTGAAAGAAGGCGGCCCATTTGTATTCGACATGAACACAAAATACGCTCTCAAAGAGTACTGGGGCAACGGCGTGAAGGTGTTTGATAAGGGTAAAATTTTTTCTATCTGGAGAACAACGTATAACGAGAAGAAGATGCTTTCGAGACTGCACATCACGGTGTTTTACAGAATCGGTGAAAATACCTATACAAGGATGGATGAAGAGCATTTCGAGAGGGCTTATAATAATGAGACTATTGAAAAACTCTTAAGGAAAGCAGGTTTTGATGAGATTTACGCATTTGAGCATTTGAGTTATTCAAAACCGAGGTCCAACACACCAAGAGTCGTTTTTGTAGCCGTTTAAAATGTACATCGCAGACTTACATATTCACTCAAAATACTCACGTGCCACATCAAAGGAGATGACCCCGGAAATACTCGCAAAGTACGCGAAAGAAAAGGGGGTAAGTCTACTTGGCACAGGAGACGCCATTCACCCAAAGTATCTGGAGGAGCTAAAGGAGAAGTTAAAGCCAACCTCGAGGTACGGAATCTACGAGTATGACGGAGTAGATTTTATCCTTTCAGGTGAGATCTCCAATATCTACTCTCAGGACGGCAAATTGAGAAAGATCCACACGGTTCTCCTTTACCCGGATTTCGAGAGTGTCAAGGCGGTACAGAAAAAACTTGCTCCTTACGGAAGTATTTTTGCAGATGGAAGGCCTATATTTGGCTTAAGCTTGAAGAAAACCATCGAACTTGTGAGGGAAGTTTCAGATGAGATAATGATTATTCCTGCGCACATCTGGACACCGTGGTTTTCTCTCTTTGGCTCTAACTCTGGATTTGATTCAATCGAAGAATGTTGTGGAGAGCTTTCCGATGAAATCATTGCCCTCGAGACGGGTTTATCATCTGATCCACCGATGAACTGGCGGCTCTCGGCGCTCGATAAATATACCCTCGTCTCCAATTCCGATGCCCATTCCCCATCGAGAATTGGGCGCGAGGCCAATGTGTTTGCACATCCTGTTGACTTTAATGAGCTTCTTGAAATCCTAAAAAATGAAGATTCCACAAGATTTCTATTCACCATTGAATTTTTCCCGGAAGAGGGAAAGTACCACTACGATGGCCACAGGAACTGCAAGGTCAGTCTTCATCCGAGAGAATCAATAAAACTTCACAATGTGTGTCCTGTATGTGGCCGACCATTAACAGTCGGCGTGCTACATCGAGTGGAAGACCTCGCAGACAGGCCCGAGGGGTTCAGGCCTCCCGGAAAGATTGGCTATAAAAATCTTGTTCCCCTCGATGAGATCATCGCCGATGCCCTCGAAGTCGGTAAGGAATCAAAGAGGGTGAGAGCCGAGTATGAGAACATGGTCAAACATCTTGGCCCGGAGCTCGAAATCCTCCTTCAGATACCTTACGAAGATATGGAAGGACGGGTAAACGAAAAGATCATCGAGGGGATTCGCATGGTCCGTGAGGGCAAGGTTAAGGTTGTTCCTGGCTACGATGGTGTCTATGGAAAAATTGAAATTTTCCCTAAACAAGAAACAAAACAGATGTCTCTCTTTTAGGAGGGTTTAAAATGAGTCTCGATAAGGAACTTCTTGATATACTTGTTTGTCCAAAGTGCAAAGGAGAGCTTGAGTACAGGGAAAAGGAAGATGTGCTCATCTGCCACAACTGCAAACTGGTCTATGTGGTTAAAGAGGACATACCCGTGATGCTGGTAGAAAAGGCTATCCCCTTAGATGAGTGGGAGAAAGATAAATGAATGCATACCTACTTGCGTTCATCCTATCCTTCTCTAACTTTAACGTAAAAACTTTAAAAAACTCCGATGATTTCATAAAACTCCAGGTGAATGTTAACTTTAGCGGATATCCCCTCAAAGGTGATGGATTTGTGGTAGATAGCGCAGGGTATCCAGAACTTCCTCTCTACTATGTGAAAATCGCTCTACCACCCGATAGAGATGTCTCCAAAATAACAGTTGAGCCCACAGGCTACGAATACAAAAAACTTAAGCCGCCGGTTCCAATCCCTCATTACATCGATGATGGACTTACCCCCATATACAAAGAAGGGGAGATTTACAAATCGTCCTCAATTTTCCCATCAAAAACCTGGTCTCTTGCTGGTGGCGGCTTCCTGAGGCATGTGCGTTATAAACTCATAAAAATCTACCCCTTCAAATATGATTTTGGAGCAAATCGGCTCATCGTAGTAAAGGGTTTTAATATCAATGTCTCTCTCAAGCCGGCATCGAAGAGGTATGTAAAGTGGAGAGGGAAGGACAGCTTTGAAGCCCTTTACAGATATACGTTTCCAAATTACAGACCGGATTGGAAGGTGAGTCTGCCTTCTGATAAGCCCTCAAATCCCTTTGACAACGCAAGTATATGGATAAAGATCAAAACCATTGAGGGTGGGCTTTATAAAATATCTGGCGCATCTCTTGAGGCCATTGGCGTTCATTTGCCCGTCGCAACGAACCATTTAGTTCTCTACAACTCGGCAAGTGACACCCTCAGGTCACTCCTGAGCCATGCCACAAATATCTTCTACACAGTCCCGTTGAAGGTTGTGGATAACGATGGGAATGGGTTACTTGATAGGAATGACTACATAATTTTTTATGCAAGAGGCATGAAAAGATTTTGGTTCCGGGGAGATTCAATCTTCTATTTTGAGCATCCGTATTCGGACACCAATGTATATTGGCTTGGAGTAGGCTCATCTGATCATCCTCTGCCAATAGAAAGTGTGACAAATTTCCGTAATGGAATCCAGGACACAGTCACATCCCTGTTTGCCGTCTATAGACATGACATAAATACAATTAATCCTGCAGAGAAGGGGCTGAGGTGGGTTGGGGAAATACTACGAATGCACAATCCTCCGGGCAGCGCAGAGTACACTTTCAATTTTTCCTTAAACGATCTTGCCTCACCCGATGGCGGTGGAATAGTGGTACCTGTTTTGCTTCTTGGATCCACCTACTTTGATGTTTATTTAAACAACACCCGTTACATTCAAAGCTCACCTCTTTACGCGGTGCATGATGACACATTCAGGCTTGTTGTAAACAACCTCAGAGAGGGGAGCAATGAACTCAAAATAGTCATGCGCGCTATACCCGGTAGAAATGACACACTGAATTACGGCAATCTGGATTTCTTTGAATTCCAATATCAGAAGCGTCTGCTCCTGGGGTCCAAAGTGAGTCATTACTACAATAAAAATATGTCCGGATGGCATGTCTTGAAGATCAGGTCTACAACCACTCCCCTCATTTCAAAAATCAAGGGAGGCATTGTCACGATTTTCGAGAATCTTCGGCACAACGGTGACTACTACCTGCTCACCGATTCTCTCATGGGGAAAGAGGAATTCGTCATACAGAAAAACTACCTGACGCCAATATCCCTTGAAATACGAACTCCTTCAGAGCTTGACCTGAGGGACCAGAATTGGCGAGTTGATTACCTGATTATCGGGAAGGAAATGTTTAGAAGCACCCTGATGAACTACATGAGCTACCGTAGAAACCATCTTTATATGCCAGATTCCAATGGTGGCCATTACACACAAGGTGATGTGAAATTTGTTCCTCTCGAGCGCATTTACGAAGAATTTGGATTTGGTGTTGCGGACCCTGTGAGTATCAGAAACTTCATTTATTTTGTTTATCACAATTCTGTGGGTCCTCCGCCCACCTATGTGCTATTTGTGGGCGATGGAAACTACGACTATAAGAATTTCGCCGGTGCAGCTTCTTACAATCTTTTCCCACCATTTGAACCCTGGAATCTTATAGATATCAATGACAATTTCCATGGTGCCCTTGACGCCTTTTATGCTGATGTAGCGCCGGATACAGGGTTTATCATGGAGGATATTTTTTACGGCCGCATCTGCGCACGCACGCGCTCTGATTTGAGAGACTATCTCGACAAGGTGATGGTTTACGAGTCAGGACAGAGTAACGGGCCCTGGAGAAACAGGGTAATGCTCGTGGCTGACGACGAGTATAACAACGATACCCATACCCATCATGAGACTGTCCATACCCTTGATTCGGACGACCTTTACAGACACTACATTCCGCATTCTGTTGAAGTGATGACCCATTATTTGATCAACTATCCTTTTGACCAGAATATGATGAAACCCCAGGCCCGTCGCGACTTTAAACGGAAATACAACATTGGGCATCTTCTGATAAACATCTTCATGCATGGCAATCCAACGGTACTTGCCCATGAAAGGATGTTTATTGCCCCTCAGGATTATGCTGATATCCACGCGGGTTTTAAAAATTCTTTTCTCATTATTGCATCATGTAAGGTAGGGGCCTACGATAGAATCGTTCCTGCAAGGGTAATAGCAGAGGAGTTTAGTCTGAAGAAAGGGGGATCAATTGCTGTCCTATCCTCGACGAACTCCACATATTCCAGTGCCAATGACTCCTATGTGACTTCAATGTTAAGCCAGTTGAAAACGTACAGACACTACGCACTGGGAGAGCTCTCATTCTTTGGCAAAAACAATGAGTTTTACGTCCTTCTTGGTGACCCCACCGTGGCGATAGGCTATTCACGTCCTGATTCGGCTCTCTCACTGAACTTTTACCACAATGGTGTGACAACAGATACCCTTACCGCTGCAGGTAGATTTTTATACCGGGCATCTGGCCTATCCGGTGGCACGCGATACTATATCAGGATGTTTGAAAGCAAAAAGGACACCACCTATAGAAGAAACTGGGGAACAGACGTGGTGAGTATAACGTACCAGAAAGCCCCTGTGGCATTTTACTCCGGAGTAGTAGAGGTGAGTAACTTTGATACTATAAGCAAAACATTCACTGTTCCGGTTTCATTGACCACCGGAAATAAAGCCTTTGCTTACATTTACAGAATGGGAGAGGTCGGACTGAGAGATTCCATCACGATTCTGCCTTCTACTGGTATTCCGCCGGGCAACAGAGGACCAACAATTAAGCTGTTTTTGAACGGAAAAGAACTTCAGGATTCATCATCTGTTCCACAAAATTTCCTGCTACAGGTTTACCTTTCAGACTCTGACGGCATAAATCTCACAAACAGTATATCACCTACGGTAAAATCGGGTATTCAGCTGGAAATCAACAACGACGCGGCAAACTCCATTGACCTCACCCCTTACTTTAATTACGAAAAGAATAGTTCAACGTCTGGCTACGCTATTTATCCCCTGAATCTCACAAATCCAGGGCTAAATCTCGTTAAAATCACAGCATACGACAATCTGAAGACACCAACAGTCAAAACCTACTCACTCTACGTCCAAACGGCCGAAAACTTCAGATTACGAGATTTTTATATTTATCCAAACCCCATCCGTGACAGGGATGGAACGTACATCACATTTGTTCTAAGCTCACCTGCAAGGGTAAGTATTTCTATCTTTACTATAGCCGGCACTCCCATCTGGAAGAGTGGGGAAATGATGTTGCAGGAAGGATTCCACAAAATATACTGGAACGGGCGGGACATGGATGGAGATTATCCAGCCAATGGCCTATACTTTTTGACCTTAAACGTAGAAGGAGCAAGCGGTGATAAAGTTCGGAAAATCGAAAAAATCCTTATCGCAAGATAAACCTGGAGGTAACAATATGAAAGACAGCAGGATTGATACAAAGCTTGACACACTTGTGGGTCAGGGGGCCACATTTGAGGGGAATATCACTATTGAAGGCGGTGCAAGGATCGACGGGAAACTCAAGGGTAAGGTTAATGCCAAGGGAACAGTGGTTGTGGGAAAGAGTGGTAAGGTCGATGGAGAAATCATGGCAAAGAGTGCCGTGATCGGCGGTGAGGTAAAGGGCACAATCCGGGTTCAGGATAGAGTGGAATTTGAAACCGGCGCGAAATTTGATGGAGAGGTCTACTGCAAGACACTGGTTGTTCAGGAAGGAGTGATCTTTGACGGCTCATGCACAATGACCAAGAAGGAGGTCCAGCCTCCAAAACAATGAAACTATTTGACTCACACTGCCACCTGAACGACCCGAAATTCAAAAAGGACCTCGAAGAGGTCATTGGAAGGGCAAAATCAAATTCTGTCCAGCATGTAATCGTCGTTGGCTATGATTTAAAAAGCTCGAGAAAAGCCATTGAACTTGCCGAAAGGTATCCCGATTTCATCAGGGCAGCCGTTGCCATCCACCCGCACGATGCCGATACTGTGGATGATGAAAAATTAAAACAGCTGGAGGAGCTTGCAAATCACGATTACGTTGTGGCTATCGGAGAAACAGGGCTCGACTACTACAAAAACTATTCACCGAAAGAAGACCAGATAAGGGTGTTTGTAGAGCATATAAACCTTGCGAACCGGGTCAAGAAGCCCGTAATTCTCCACATCAGGGATGCATTTGAAGATGCCTTCAGAATTCTCGAGGAACATGAGGTTAATGAGCGTGGAATCTTTCACTGTTTCTCGGGTGGAGTGGAAGAGGCAAAAAGGGCCGTGGAATTGGGATTTTATGTCTCTTTTTCCGGCACCGTCACCTTCAATTCAAAAAAGCTTGAAGAAGCTGCTGTTTCAACACCTCTTGATAGGCTACTCATAGAAACAGATGCCCCATATCTCACCCCTGTTCCCAAAAGGGGCAGAAGAAACGAGCCTGCCTACGTTTATTTTGTGGCAAAGAAAATAGCTGAGCTCCGCGGGACGGAACTTGAGGAAATTGCCGGGGCGACCTACGATAATGCCTTAAGGGTCTTCAAAATAAAAGAGTGGAGCTGAGGGGATTCGAACCCCTGACCCCAGGCTTGCAAAGCCTGTGCTCTCCCAACTGAGCTACAGCCCCACTTGTGAAGGTAATTAATTATCACTGTTCCACCAATGACAGTCAAGAACTGGACTCAATTTTGTGGAGTGCGGTTCTCTGATCCGATAATTGGAAGGGGTGTGATTTAATGTCCGCTATTTAAGGTCACTCTTCTTTGCGGAGTTGAAGCGACTTAAACCTGATTTTAAAATTCGTCTAATGATAAACCTCACTTTCTTATTAATGCTTGTGTTTTCCATTGGATTCGCAGAGACTATTCCATTAAAGAGGGGGGATTTTGCAACAGGAGATTCTCATCCTGATAGCGCAGAGCTTCAGTGGCTTCTAAACTTTAACCTCATTCAGATTGGAGGAATAGGAGATGAGGCTCCGGATTATGTAATAAACACACTTCACTCATCAGGAGCAAAAC
>JALXCE010000073.1 GCA_026991055.1 Caldifarciminota bacterium
AAGTATCAGGAGCGGCGGGGCATGAGATGTTGTTTATTCCCAAATCTGTTAGACAGTGGAACATTATTACTGCGAGGGATATAGAGACTGGTGAGATTATCTGGGAGAGGTATGTGACGGCGAATGCGATGACATCGGCTTTGAGTGAGGGAGATTCTATTTTGTTTGTTGGGACATTGATAGGATTTACTCCCTGGCAGGATACAACCTTTTATGCCCTTGACCCATTTACAGGGGAGTTGAAGTGGGGGAAGGTGTTGAAAACGGTAGAGTATTCACCGATTGTAGTAGATAGCTTTGTATATGCTCCTCATTTTTACAAAGTTTACTGTTTTACTTATGGTGGAGACAGTATATGGGCTGCGAACGGCGCATATTCCAGTCCAGTTTACGAAGACGGGATAATTGCTGGAGCTGCGACCGATACAGTATTAAATGCCCGTGATTATCTAACAGGTGAGCTTCTATGGGATTTCACAAGTAACTGGGGGCTCTGGACTTTAATGGCATATAAAAAGAAAATTGTATTTTCGGCTATAAATGAGCCTCTCCATGCTCTAAACATAGTCAACGGTCAATCTATCTGGATAAATTGGGATTATCCATTAGCAAATCATCACCCACCACAAGCCCGATTTGGAAAAATTTTTATTGAAGGCGGTCACTTTGCGGATGATACTACAATAATTTCCCATATTTATTTCATCAACCTGATTAATGGTATTACTATTTGGGATTCGACATTTTTCCCCACTCCTGGTGCGCGTGGCGGTGGGGTTGTAAGATTGCTGATTACACCGAACAAACTTTTGTGGTATGCCAAGACAGATGCTTTATACCTATTAAGAATTGATGATCACTCTATAACCTACGACATGCTTTTTCCTCGAAGCTTGGCGTTGTTTCCGAGTAATAATTTCCCAATATTTTACAAAAATTATTTCATCTATGCTCACGAGGATTATTTAGTGGTTTATGAGGCTGATACTGTGGATACCTCCGGGCAGGACACCCTTACAGATTTTCAGATTCACCTTCTTTACATAGATGGGAATCCGGTTCTGCGATTGGATGTACCTTATGAAGGGCAGATGAGTTTAAAACTGTTCTCTATCGCTGGTAGAAAAATATGGAGAAGGCAAATATATCTTGAAAAAGGAATACACTTTATCAATTTCCCTTCTTTGCCATCGGGTGTGTATTTTCTGTTTTATGATTTTAAGGGACATAGAGGGACAAAGAAGGTCATCATATTAAAAACATAACAAGAAAAAAACGTGGGAGAGGAAAACTTTCAAACAGGCTCGAAATCAAATAAAGGTAGAATACAAAATAGGGAATTCCCTCTTAAAAGTCTGATAATTTTTGATCAGTCCTGAACCCTTGACAGTTATTTAGATAGTTGTCAAAATATCTAACATGCAGAAGATGTGGAAGGCTTTGTCGGACCCGACAAGACGGAAAATATTACTACTGCTCAAAGAAAAAGATATGAGTGCAGGGGAGATTGCTGAGCATTTTAATGTTACTAAACCCACGCTTTCCCATCACCTCGAAATCCTTAAAAATGCCGAGCTTGTTACATCTCGACGCGAAGGTCAAAAAATCATCTATTCTCTTAATACAACCGTTTTAGAGGACATTCTTGCCTATGTCCTTGAACTTTTACAGGGAGGTGAAGAAAATGAAAGACAGAGCCCTTAAAAACCCGGCCTACTGGGTGATTTTAGGGCTATCACTCGTGCTTTCCATCTGGATTTACTTTACTACACCCGCGAGAATTGTTCCCATCCATCTAAATATAAAAGGAGAGGTGGACGGCTACGGACACAAATTTTCTGCAACATTCCTTTTTACAATCATAATTCTCCTCATGGGTGCGCTGATGGCATATTGGGATAAAATTGACCCTTACCGCGAAAACGTCAGAAGGTCGAGACGCGCAGTCAAACCAATTCTTAACATAGTCTCTGCCTTTATGCTTTTCTTCCAGATAGTTTTTGCCTGGCTCATCAAGACCGGTTCAAAGGCTGTGGATTCATCTATTTTCGTCATTGCCCTCGGTGTTCTAATGATTCTCCTTGGAAACTACCTTCCAACTGTAAAGCGAAATTTCTTTGTCGGCATTCGAGTTCCCTGGACTCTTGCATCCGATGAGGTCTGGCGCAGGACACACAGGCTCGGAGGATGGCTGTTTATTGCCATCGGACTGTGGATGATTGTGGTGGCACTCCTGGGGCTTGGCTGGGAGTTCTGGGCGATCCCGGCAATCATAGTTCTCGTCTATATCTCCATTGTTTACCCGTACTATTTGTTCAAAAAGCTTCAAGCCTGATTGCACACAGGGATAGTTCTGAGATATTTCAAAACTGGTGGTGAGAATTCGAATAAAAGTGGATAAACTTCGACTCCTTTTCGGACCGCTTCAAAAAATACCCTGCCAAATTCCGGGTCTGTCCGCGTGTTAGGCATGAAGCAGCGAGAATCCTTTCTCATGACGAGAAAAACAATAGCTGTCCTCTTCCCTTCCCGTGCCAGGTTGATGAGTTCCTCCACGTGCTTTCTACCCCTTGATGTAGGGGCATCGGGAAAGAGCGCCACCCCCTTTTCGGTCAGGGTGCATCCCTTGGTCTCCACCCAGATTGATTCTCCATTTTGAGTTTTTAATAGAAAATCCAGTCTGCTCTCGTTGATTTTTACCTCAGGTTTCATCTCAGCAAGTGGCCCAAAAGGTATCCCCTTACTGAAAATGGATTCAGCAATCCTTCGGTGAAGCCCGGAGTTTGTGAGCACCCACTGATTTTCGAATTTGGAGGCTATGAGGTCCCACTCAGTTTTCCTCTTTTCACTCGCAGCGGCTCTTTTCAAAAGTACTTCATTCCCATGGAAAAGGAGCTCGCCAAGCCTCCCCGAGTCGTGGATATGAACCTTTACCTCACCGATTTTCCGTGGCGATGTGATATTGACCAGGCCCACAAATCTATTTATTCTTTCAAGGAAAATTCCCTTTGCGTCGGTTTCTACCTTGAAAACATCCATGCTGGTAATTATAATGGGCAGGCATCATGGAAAAGGTTTTTGAAAGAATAGTTTCAGAAAAAATGGCAGGAACCCGCCTTGACGTCTATCTTGTTCGCGGTGGGCTTGGTCTAACCCGTTCACAGGTGGAAAAGCTTATCAAAGAGGGCAAGGTGCTGGTAAATAATGCCCCAACAAAGCCGGGGTACAAATTAAAGAAGGGAGACGTGGTATTCGCTAAAGTAGAAATTAAACCCAGGCCCCCGGTTATCGGCCAGGATATTGATGTCCCGATTATCTACGAGGATGAGGACCTTGTTGTTATAGACAAGCCTGTCGGCATGGTGGTGCACCCCGCAAAGGGGAATCTTGAGGGAACACTGATAAATGCCCTCGTTTACCGCTACAAAGACCTGCCTCAGACTTCAGATAAAACAAGGCCCGGGGTGGTTCACAGGCTGGATAAGGAGACCTCGGGGCTCCTTGTCGTTGCGAAAACAGATAAGGCCCTTAGAAGTCTTGCATCTCAAATGGCAGATAAAACTGCACGGAGAACCTATTGGGCAGTGGTCTGGGGAAGTCTCCCACAGGACCACGGAATAATTGAAGCCCCTATCGGCAGACATTCTATTGATAGAAAGAGGATGGCAGTTACTCCATTCCACTCAAAGCCTGCAATCACTGAATATACGGTGAAAAAACGCTACGACCGACTCGCTACATTTGTTGAGGTCAAGCTCCATACTGGCCGAACTCACCAGATAAGGGTACATTTTGAGTATCTTGGCTATCCCATCGTTGGTGACCCCACTTATTCGGGAAGAAGCACGAGGAAGATTTTTAATGTGGTCCCCTCTAACTTTGCTCCTAAGGTCAAAGAAATGCTTGAAATTATGCAAAGACAGGCCCTGCACGCGAGAAAACTTTCATTCATTCATCCAACAAAAATGGTCAGGGTTGAATTTGAATCTCCCCTTCCTGAAGACTTTAAAAAGCTCCTTGAGTACTTAGATTCAGCTCTTTAACCCCCTGCTCTCTCAAAATCCTGAGAACAATTCCAATCATGAAGAATTCCACAAGAATGTGACTACCACCGTAAGTCAGGAAAGGCAGCGGAATCCCGGAGACGGGAAACATACCGAGGTTGGTAGCAATATTCAAAACCGTGTGGTAAAGGAAATAGCCAGCTACACCTATTGCCACCACTCTTCGGAAAATATCCCTGTCCTGATAGCCAATCTGGAAGATGAGAAATGAAAACAGGAAAAGAGCGATCAAAATAAACGATGTCGTTATAAATCCCATCTCCTCTCCAATACTTGAGAAGATGAAATCCGTATGAGCAGCCGGTAGGAAGGATAGCCCCTTTTGTGTGCCTTTGTGCAATCCTTTCCCTTTTAGACCACCAGAGCCAAGTGCAATTTCACCCTGTAGGATTTGCCATGCGGGACCGGTTTTATACTTCTCCGGCTCTAAGAAAGCCACAATTCGCGCCCTCTGGTAGGGCTTTAGCACTTTAAACCAGATGTATGGTGAAAAAAGCCCCACGAAAATTATGTATATGACAAAGATAAAAGTGTAGGGAACAGACATTCTAACGAGCCTGAGATAAACGAGGGTTGCAATCAAAAACACCAGAAAAATCCAGGATTTAAACGAGAAAATTGCAGCCACAGGACTGAAGATTATGAAGTTCAGGATTTTTAAATCTGCTCCCGCGAGGAAAGTTATCAAGGTAAAGAGAAAAAAGAAACTCCCGGATGTGGCAAGGTCAGGCTCAATCAGAACGAGAGAGAACGGGATGAAGGTAAAAATGAATAAAAGCGTCACGCGTCTTTCGTTTAGTCTCGGGTGTTTTGCAATCCATCTCGCGATGAAAAAAATGTATGCGAGCTTGGCCAATTCTGAAGGCTGAAAGTAAAATGCCCCAAGATGCATCCATCTTTTGGGACCGTTGGAGGGTAGAGCAAGAACCATCAAAAGGAGCAAAACAGCTAAGATGTAAAATAGTGGTGCAAGTGAATTGTAGAGCCTTGAGGGTATGAAGTAGTTTGCGACAGCGATGAAAAGCCCGGCAGAAACCCAGATTATCTGTCTTGTCGCGTAGAATTTGTTTATGGACGATAGTTCAAGGATGCCAATTGCTGTGAGAACAAGCGGTATAAAAAGAAGGGAGAAGGCAAGAAATTTCCTCAAGCTCTTACCTTAATCTGGAATCCAACCGCTCTCCTTACAACGTTTTCAAGGTACTCCTCTGGAGACTCTTTGCTCACCCTCGAGAGGTTGACGGGCACAATGAGAGGGACCACGCTGTCCAGGACCTCGTTTTTTACCTTTTCGCTGAAGTTCTGGAGGAAATTTTCATCTAAGATTATTATCCCGTAGCGAGCCTCTTCAATCTCCTTTTCAACAATTTTTTCTGCCTCTTCGGTGGTCGAGGGTGAGACGACATCCACACCCGAGAGCTTGAATCCAGGCCCTATTTCACTATTAACGATGACGAGAATTTTGTAGTCAGCCATAGTGGCAATTATTTTAATATCGCTTAAAACAGATGTAAAGCATTCCAAGGCCGAGAAAACCAATGATTCCGGTGATGTAGAAAACGCTTGCGATGTTCAAAATATCATAGATTTCCCCTGAAAAAATTGGTCCTATGGCAAATCCCACACTGAACGCCACATCAAGAAGTGACATGGTGGTTGCCGGACCGTAATCCCTGCCTATTTCACTGATTATTCCCATTGCTGCAGGCATGGATAGAGCTCCTCCGATTGACATAAAGGTGTTAAGAAGCAAATACCACAGCATGTTTTTGGCTACAGGGAAAAGGATGAATGCAAGATTGGCAATGAGTCCGCCAACCACCAGGGAATTAAATTTCCCATATCTATCTGCTACTTTACCCCCAGGATACTGCCCAAATGAGAGAAGCAGCATCTGGTAAGTGAGGATTAACCCAATACCAGAGCGCGATATCCCATGAAATGCGGCAAGAAGCGGAAAAAAGGTGAGAACTGCCGCACGTGTGATTGCCAGAGCAAACCTGAAAAAGATTATGCCCAGTATCCTCAGGTCACGAATGATGATTTTGAAGGGCACGAGTTTCTTTTTCTCCCTTCTCTTTTTGATGTTTTCAACACTCTTTTCCTTCACAACGAGAATGAAAATAAGAAGGGCTGAAAAAGAGAGAATGCCCATCAGGTAAAAAGCGGCCTTGATTCCTAAAAGGTCAGAGAGAGCTCCGCCAAAAAATGGGCCAATCCCGAGGCCGAGGAAGAAAATCATATTTATGAAACCAAAGTATCGGCTTTCCTCACCTGGAGGTGCAATCTTTGCGATGTAGGCCATCACCTGAGGATTGACCAATGAGGAACCAAAGCCCTGAAAAAGCCTTGATACAAAGAGGTGATAGACCTTCCTCGACTCAGCAAGAAGGATAGAGGCAATTCCGTAGATGGATATGCCAACGGATACGAAAGGTTTTATCCTCCCAACTCTATCTGCCCACCTCCCGAATATCGGTGAAAAGAGGCTTCTCACGATGGGGAGACCGGAGAAGATGAGGCCAATCCACAATCCTGTGGCACCAAGGGTTTTAGCGTAAGTCGGCAGAATAGGTGTAACCATACTAACGCCGGCCATGAGGATAAAGAGTGTCGCGGCCAGTGGAAACAGTTCTCTCTTCATGACAGGGGCAATTTTATTCCAGATAGTTCGCACTTACAAACTATTTTTCAAAGTAGGGGAGAAGTGGGGATTTGATAAGAAAAAATGGATTTTGAACTCCGGGATGCTAAAAAACAGAGACTGATGAGAGGTAATTCTTGGCCGTGTTCGATATTTCCAGACGCAAAAATTTCCTCTCGCCAAGCATTTCGTGTAATGGTCACCCCAATGGTTGAGAAAATTACGGGTAAAATTCTATAGGTCTGGAATTTTTAAACAAAGACAAGCGCGATTGGGTATACTCTCATTTAAAAATCTTCTTTTTGGATTGGGAAATGCAATTATTTCTTAATCTTGCCTATCTAATCTATGTGCACAAAACCCCACTACCACCCCCTTCACTTTACAGGAATCGAAAAATTATCCTGTTACCTCAGTTTTCCTTTTTGCTCTCCTCTGGTGGATTTTTTATCTCATCTACTGTATTTTCCACTTCATTGGCAGCTTTACGGAATTCTCTCATGGCCTGGCCCATTCCGCGTGCTAGTTCAGGAAGCTTTTTGGCCCCAAAGAGTAATAGAACCACCAAAAAGATTAGCAGGAGTTCTTGAAACCCGAGATTCATTTTCTCACCTCCGTGATAAATTATATATCCCGCCAGTTTATATGGTCAAATCGTCATATAGCCCCACATCCATGAGCCTATTCGAGGTTATACTATCGCACGGAGTGAATAGAAAAGTGATAGTTAAATGAGTAATTCAGAATTCTCCAGGCAGGACATGACAAGTAGCTAAACTCCCTCCCTTCCTCTGGAAGGGAGGGCTGGGGTGGAATGGGGTAAGGATGTCCCGTCCTGATATATGTTTACAGCGCAACTCTCCACGTGGATGATTATAAAACTCTTAAAGGAGGTCACTTCTATGTCTGATAACAACAAAAATTATACCGAAGCCCTAAAACTCAAGGTTATTAGAGAATTCGAGGCCGGCGCCTCTATTAGTCATTTACGAAGAAAATATGGAATCCGGGGTAATTCCACTATTCAAAAATGGATTAGAAAATATAGTCACAAAGCTTCAGCAACATCAGATAACAAACAAAGTAACCAGGAAGAAGTGGAAAGGTTAAAAGAAAGAATAGCCCAGCTTGAGAAAGCGGTATTGAATTTAACAGTAGAGAAACTGGTACTTGAGAGCACATTAGAGGTGTATGAGGAAGAGTATGGAGCGAGAGTAGGCCAAAAAAAA
>JALXCE010000074.1 GCA_026991055.1 Caldifarciminota bacterium
TCCCCAAGAAGGGTGCTGGCGTGTCCCCTGGAACAGGTGTCATCATGGTCAAGAATGACCCAAAGAACACCAAGAGGGCCGTTTTGATTGTAACAGGAATGGACCCCCAGGGTGTATTAAAGGCAGCGAAAGCTCTATTTGCAGGTAATAAAATTCTCTCAGGCCCAAGAGCTGTCATATATGATGTAAATATGGTGGATACCCTTAAATACCGGCAGCAGAAGGGATACATCCCATTGAAGACAAAGTTTGAACTCTCAGAGCTCGGGATGTCCGACACCACTGTTCGAGGCTTTTATGCCAAGCCTGTGAATATAAACCTGTTTACACAGCCAGATGCTCAGTTTCTCACCAAAGGTGCTAAATTGAAGTTAGTTTACAGCTACAGTGCAGGTCTGGACGGTAGATTATCCATGGTTGAGGTGATAATAAATAATCGCTCGGTGGTCTCGAAACTATTGAGAAATAAATCGGGTGAATCCTATGCCACTCTGAATGTACCACTCCCAACATGGCTTCTGGGGGCCAGAAACCACATGGTTGTCGTTTTCCACCTCTTCCCAATTAATTACGATCCCTGTAGAAGGGTCTCTGATAAGCAGATATGGGGAACTATACACGCGAGCTCTACGATCAAAATGGATCGTGAATACTTCACCGAGATGCCCGATGTCAGCCTGATTAAGTATGCAGGTTTCCCATACACACTCTGGCAAAACATGAAGGACGTGGTATTTGTTTTGCCTGATAAGTACGACTATGATGACATACACAATCTTCTGCTCCTCGTCACTTACTTTGGAAAGGAAACTTCCCCACAATCCATCCAGTTTAAGGTTTTGACACCAGCTCAGCTCAACGGTGAAGAAATGCTTAAAAATTATCACTTTATCACATTTGGCAACGAGGCAAACAACTCGTTTATACGAGAGTTATCTGACAGAAAATATCTCTACATAACCAAGTATGGGGTCAAAAGTCTAAGAACTTACGTCACTGTGAAAAAGAGAAGTTTCTGGAAGAGAATTTTTGGCGGTGGAGAAGAGGGTGTTAAAACCGAGGTGATAAAGGCCTACGACTATGATTCTGCTGGTTTCCTGGAGCAAATTATATCTCCATACAATAAGGACAAGACGGTCCTCATCGCTTACTCAAGGAACAGGAAGAATATACAGTACCCCCTCGAGGCACTTTTGATGCCCAAAATCCTTACAAAATTTAAAAAAGGAAATATTGTAGCGGTCAACTCTTCCTTTGAGGTCAAATCCATTGACATTGGTCACAAGAGGATTGTTGGCCATGTTGGCTTCTTTAAGAGATTGAGATTTTTCTTCGCCAGGCACGTTCTGATTCTCTCCATCCTCATGATTATTGTCCTGTACCTCCTCTACAAGGTTATTAGAGCACTTGTGGATGAGTACAAGAAGAGGAGACTCATGGAAGAGGAAGAGTAAAACTGGAGAATATCAGGGCGAGGGAAAACCACACTAAATTTTGTGCATAATAATCTTTTGGATCTCCAAAGATGCCTTTTTTGTAGGCTTTCAGAATTTTCTTTTTACAAATTTCCACAAAAGCGCGCTTATCAATTACATAGATGGCGGGCAAAATCCCGCCATAGATAGATACTGCCTCAAAATTCTTGCGGGGAAATCCGTAAACCGTTACCTCAGCAGGTATCATCTCCCGGGCTTTCCAGTAAGAAACAAGCCACTTCTGGGAATAAAGGTAAGAAATGGCAGCCTTCCTTTTAAAGAGATGATAATCGAGATAAACATTTTGAAAAACCCTCACAGCGTCAAATCCAAAGTCTGAAGTATTGTCGGTTGGGTCATCATCGACAATATAGATTTCACCAGTCTCTGAATTCACAAATGCCCAGTTCACCGGTAGTCCGATCCATGTGGATGCTTTGTCAAGAACCCTGTAAGTTGAAACAATAAGTGTATCCCAGGGGCGGGTGCTATCCAGCTTCTGGAAATAAGGGTAGGCAAAGGGCAGGAAATAGCTTGGATTAATCTTGTAATCTTTCATATCCCTTGCCCACTCACCGGGTAAAATGTAGTACCAGTCTCCTACTTTGGCTACTTCTTTCACCCAGATGTCATCGAGCACTCTTCTGGCCATGGCCTTAAGAGAGTCATCATGCCATTTTTTATACCCAAGTATCAAATCGAAGGCGATTAGCTGATCGGCATCCCCTGCAGAATTAGAATCGAGCACCCCCCAGTTACCGGACTTGTCTTTTCCCCATTTCCAGGCAAAAAGCCAGTCCCCTCTGTGCTCTCTCAAATTCACCAGAGTCCAGTTTAAGACTTTGT
>JALXCE010000075.1 GCA_026991055.1 Caldifarciminota bacterium
GGATAATAAGGCTTAAAAACGAGTTAGAGAGGGTATACAATAGGAAAAGAGGGGAGGTGGGTGATTGGTCAAATAAAAAAGGAGGTGTAAGTAATGATTAGAAAATGACTTAGATATGCTTCAGGAAGATTTAATTTTGACGAAAGACGGCGAGGGCGAGCCTGCCTGAAAATTCATTTTCCATAATCAATATTCGCAAAACAACTGGTTCCCAGCGCCTCCCCCACTTGCTTTGCAAGTGGGGGAGGCGCTGGGAGGGGGCATCCCGTTTGAAAATTAAAAATTCAAAATGAAAACCATCTGCCGCTGGTTTTATCTTCCAATTTATACGGGAAATTCAGCCTGTTTGAAAATGTTCCTCTGGTTATTTTGTAGCTACGAGTGAATAGATTTACTAAAAAAGTGAGGTTAAACAAGTTTTTACAAGCATTATAAGTAGAGAACTCCCTCCCTTCCTCCGGAAGGGAGGGTTGGGGTGGAATGGATAAATGTGATATCAATGTATGTTCAGGAATATAGCTCCATAAGACATTCCAAATGCAAGAATTGTTAGTTTTACCCCATTCTCCCCTGCCCCTCCTTCCCCGGGGAAGGAGGGAGAATTTTCGACGGGTCTGCTACAATTAATGGGATTATGAGAGTCTTTTAAAAAGGTGCAACTTAAATTTAGGTATTTCGAACAGGGTCCAGGAAATATGAAATATGTGGCCCTCTTCTTTATTCTCTCCCCACAAGTATTTATGTGGGGGCTTTTGGAAATGGACACACTCAAAGAGGACTATGTTGCTTCAGAACCATCAATCTCGCCCCATAGCAAAGCCGTAAGGTTGATCAGGACGATTTCTGGTTGTCAGATTTGTCGATGTCTCTAACTATTTCATCAAAGTACTTTATAAAGACATCCACGATATGGGGATCAAATTTCTTTCCACTCTGTTCTTTGAGGTATTCAAGGGCTTTCTCTTTCGGCCACGCCTTCCTGTAAGGACGGTCGGTCGTAAGGGCATCCCAATTGTCAGCCACGGCAAAAATTCTGGCTGCCAATGGAATCTCCTCACCTTTCAACCCCTCAGGATAACCTGTGCCATCCCAGTTTTCATGATGATAAAGTGGAATTGCAAGCGCAGGTCTGAGAGGTTCAAGGTCCTTTAGCATTTCATATGCATAAATAGGGTGTCTATTCACAATGGCTCTCTCCTCTGGTGTGAGGGGACCTGGCTTGAACAAAATATCATCTGGAATGGCTATTTTGCCAATATCGTGGAGCAAGGCCCCATAGTGCACATATCTAATTTCTTCTTCATTAAGGCCCAATTTCCTGGCAAGATTAACAGAAATATTCGTTACTCTGCGACTGTGTCCTTCTGTTTCCCTATCTCTAAGTTCCAGCATTCGGGCCCAGCCTTCGAGCGTTGCTTGATAGGCTTTTTCAGCCTCAGATCTCATATAATTTATTGCTTCAACCACGCTGGTTAGCTCGTCATTTTTTGTATATTTGTTGACGGGGCGATTTAAAGTTAAGGGAGGCTGATACTTTCCCAATTTGAGATTCCTTGTATATTCCTTGATTGTAATCAAATGCCTGGAAACGAGACGCCAGAACAGATGTATGATCCCAACAGTGATAATAAGCATCAGCAATACACTCTGAAGGAAGAACGTCAGAAAGGATGACACCGTTTCCCTGAAAGCTGCCTCTTTTGAGGCGACAACAGTAAGCTTGCCGAGATAAACTTTTTTGTCCCCGTCCTGATAATACAAAGGTATTGTCTTTTCTATGTCATTGTGATGACCACGATGGGGTTTCCCTGCACTGACAATTGTATTCCCATGTTCGTCAGTAATCTGGACAAACACAATATTATGATTGAGCAAAAATCCCTTTACTATTAGGTCAAGCTCCCGGGTATCATATATCCATAGACTTTGTTCAATGGATGATTTACTGGTTTTAACGATATTTTCAACTGTATTCTCGATAATGGACACTTTACTTCGGTAGTACCGATAAGACAAAACGAACGAAAGCACTATTGCGGTTATCATCCCGAGAGAAACCACATATAGTGCAAAACGCTTTCCTATCTCACTTTTTAATTCTTCCAGCTTTGGCATCAATGTCACTTCTTGTTATAAACACCCTGGCTCGGTAACCCGGCGTGTTCGATAATATGCTGAATAGTTCCATCCAATTGCATCTGATGAATGGTCTTATTGAAATCATCAATTATCTTTACATACGGCGAACCTTTTCTAATAAGAAGCCTGAAAGCTATGGTGCTCAAAGGGTATGGATTTACAATGATCTGCCTGTATCCTTC
>JALXCE010000076.1 GCA_026991055.1 Caldifarciminota bacterium
CTTAGAAATAAGAGTTACAAGTCCTATATTAAGACAGTAACGAAGAAATTTATGCGGGAAGAGGATCCAGCGAAGAAAGAGGAACTTTTAAAGACCCTCTATTCTGTGCTGGATAGAGCGGTGACGAAAGGTATTTTGCACCGTAATACGGTTGCGAGGAGAAAGAGGAAAGCAGCCCTTCTATTGAGGGTTGCGAAAGAGGGGACAAAAGAGAGTTAGGGCTGGTTGGTAGGGATTTTACTGGTGGGCGGATAGCTCAGCCTGGTGAGAGCGCCTCCCTTACAAGGAGGAGGTCCCAGGTTCGAATCCTGGTTCGCCCACCATTTTTTATTGAAAATAAAGGGGGCGGGGCGCCGAAGGCGCCCCGCCCCTTCTTTTCATCTTCCTAAAAAATCTTAATCTTTTCCGTAAACCCTGCCGTACCTCTTGTGCTCTTCTCGCATAGTTTTCGCAAGCTCATTGATCTCAGTCATTGTCTTCTTCAGTTCAGCATAACCGTACCATGTGGTGTAGTCCGGCATAAGATGGAAGGCGGCCTGGAAGGTCTTCATCCTGTAATCCATGAACATCATGTAAACTTTCTGCTCAATGTCGGTTTTAACCTCATAGAACTCAAGAAGGTCAGGATACGGCCATGTGAATTTGTTATTATCGTTCTTTGCTATAACGCCATCTCTCGTGAGAGCTGCAACAGTTTCAATAGCAGCGGCGAAGATTTTATCAGATGCCTTGATCATAGAGTCGGCATTGGCGAGGTTTTCCCTTGCAAATGTCTCTGAATGGCACTTCTTACATACTTTTACCATTCTCTCTCTTTCTTTCACCCAGGCATCCTTTGTCAACCTTGCCATGTTAGCTTTTTTCACAAGCTCCAGGCGTGCCGTTGGTTTTCCGTTTGCATCCAGAACACCAAGAGCTTTGAGGATTGAGACTCTGTAACCGAGCCATTCCTTATCCTCTTCAGGAAGTCTGAGGGCAAGGAATCCCCATGAGGTCATTACTCTGTGGTTGCCATTCTCCATGTGACAATCCTGACAGGTAGGACCTCTATGTGCTTCAGGGTCTGTCATATAGGCTGCTCCATGCTTGGAATGATACCACATTTCCCACTGAGCATGGTCAAAACCTGTATGACAGCTGTTACAGGCCTCGGGCCTCTTAGCCTCCTTTACGGAGAATGCGTGCCTCGTGTGGCAGTTCTGGCAGTCCATACCATATTTGTAGTATTTTCTGTATTCAGACTGGCGCACGTGCTCGTCTGTGATTCCAAGATTATGACAACCATTACATCCTTTCTGGCCGGCAATAAAGGCTGTGGGCTGGGCATGAGAAAAGTGGGGCAGTGAGGTGACTGGAAGAAGTCCAAGAGCATGTTTCCCGGACATATACTGGTTTACCTGCTCTTCGTGGCATTTTTTACAGGTGCTAATCGTGGGGAGCTCTGCTTTGTCATAGTCTGTCATCGTCTGGTGCTTGCTACCATGACAGTCCGCACATGTCAGGTCCTGCGCCATTTTCCCCCTGTTGAAATCTTTTACTATACCGGGAGTAACTTTCTTGTGGCAGTCTTCGCACTTGGAGGGAACTGCCCCAAGAGACGAGGCAAATACAAATACAGCCATCAGGCTGTATAGCAACAGCTTACCTTTATGGTGCATGCGCTACCTCCTTGTTTAAAATATCACTTCTAAAATGAAATTTTCGGTATTATAAACACCCTTCTTAATGATGTCAAATTTTGAAAAAGTTGATTAAATCAGTAAACTTTTCACCTGGTGAATACATAGTGGAGGATTTTCACTTATTAGAGTTGATTTTAACCTCAAAGGCTGGCCAGAGACTTTGAGCGTAACGGGAGATTCTTTCTGGAATCATTTTTTCAAGTACCACTCTCCTCTCGTGATAGTTTAAATCACTGTATTTTACAGGGATTTGAGAGAGTTTCTCCTCGACTTTGAAGATAAAATAGGCGTAGGGGGTTTTAAAAGGTTTTGATACCTTACCTGGAGGATTCTGGGCAATAATCTGTATGAAACGGTTGTGAGGTTCGACAACGGCGATTCCCATGTCCCCACCAATTTCCCGTGTTCTCGAGTCCGAATACTTCCTTGCGGCCTCTTCAAAGGGTAATCCAAGTTTAATTTGCATCCAGACATACCAGGCCTTGATAGTTCTCATCCAGCGTTTGTAGAAGGGCCAGTACCCGGGATTTGAAATTTTGATAAGACGATACCGAATTTCTTCAGGTCGAGTGACAAAGGTATTTGGTGGTAATTCGTACTGGATTTCCCCTTTCTGCTCGAGG
>JALXCE010000077.1 GCA_026991055.1 Caldifarciminota bacterium
TGTTTCTAACCGCATTCCTGATCCTTGTCAGCATATCAGCAATTGGATCTGTATTCATAGTTCGACCTCCTCACCAGCTTGCCTTCTTAACCCCGGGGATCTCCCCGCGCAGGGCAAGCTCTCTAAAGCAGATGCGACACAGACCAAACTTACGAATGTAACCGTGTGGTCTTCCACACCTCTTACATCTGTTTCTGTGTCTCACCTTAAACTTGGGCTCTTTCATAAATGTCTTAACGACTTTAGCTTTCCTTGCCAATTTTCATTACCTCCTCTCAAACGGGAAACCAAACTCTTCAAGAAGCTTCATAGCCTCTTCGTCGGTCTCCGCAGTGGTAACAATTGCTATATCCATTCCAAAAACCTTTTTAACCTTATCAATGTCAATCTCGGGAAAAACTGTGTGCTCATTCAACCCAAAATTATAGTTGCCTCTTCCATCAAAGGAATCCCTTGGCAATCCGCGGAAATCTCTCACACGTGGCAGCGCAAAATTGATCAACCTATCAAGAAAATCGTGAGCCATCCTTCCACGAAGGGTGACTTTAAGACCAATCGGCATTCCTTTTCTAAGATGGAATGCAGCAACTGCCTTTCTTGCCCTTCTAATCACCGGCCACTGTCCGGTGATCATTGCAAGGTCCTGAGCAATCACATCCAGAATCTTCGGGTCCTGAACAGCCTCGCCAACTCCCACATTAACCACGATCTTCTCGATTCTCGGCACCTGGTGGATATTCTTATATCCGAGCTCTTTCATCAACTTCGGTCTGATTTTTTCTTTGTATTCCTTGAGATATCTCGACATCACTCAATCACCTCGCCGCATTTTTTGCAGTACCTGACCTTTCTTTTATCCTCGAGAAACTTGAATCCCACGCGTGTCGGATTTCCACAGTTCGGGCAGATAAGTCTGACGTTGGAAACGTGAATTGGAGCTTCCATCTCAATAATTCCGTGCGGCTCCTCAGGAGAAGTTCTTCTCTGGTGCTTCTTAACCTTATTAACGTCTTCAACGATAATTCTGTTTGTCTCAGGGAAAACCTTAATTACTTTCCCGATTTTTCCGCGGGTCCTGTTGTGGTCACCCTTCACCACCAGCACGGTGTCGCCTTTTTTAATCTTCGCCGCCATTTATACCACCTCCGGTGCGAGTGAAACAATCTTCATGAATCTCTTCTCTCTCAGCTCTCTCGCTACTGGGCCAAAGACACGAGTTCCCTTTGGATCGTTGTACTGGTCAATGAGTACAGCAGCGTTGTCGTCAAATTTAATATAGGTGCCATCCTTTCTGCGCATCTCTTTTCTCGTTCTCACAATCACAGCCTTCATCACATCACCTTTTTTAACTGAAGAACCGGGCACAGCCTCTTTGATAGTCACAACCACGACATCGCCCACATAAGCATATTTTCTTCTCGAGCCACCTAAAACCTTAATAACCATTGCTTCCTGAGCACCGGTGTTATCGGCAATCTTTAATCTTGTGAAATCCTGAATCATTTTTCTTCCTCCTTATTTAGAAGGTCTTCGGGACGCTCAGCCTTTCTCAAGATTTCCACAAGTCTCCATCTCTTTAACTTCGAAAGGGGTCTGGTCTCCATGATTTTCACAATGTCACCCTCTCTGGACTCATTGTGCTCATCATGAACGTAGTACTTTTTTCTGACCTTAATATACTTCTTGTAGAGAGGGTGTTTAACAATCCTCTCGACGACCACGACCCGCGTTTTATTCATCTTATCGGAGACAACTTTGCCGATTCTTTCTTTTCTAAAACCACGTCTCTCTTTCATTTCGCTTCACTCCCGGATTTCTGAAGCTCTCTTTCCCTCAGGATTGTGAGAATCCTCGCAATGTCCTTCTTAAGAAGCTTAAACATGTGGGACTTCACCTCCGCCTTCTGGGCGTGCTGGAATCTGAGGTTAAAGAGCTCTTCTTTCAAATCACTCAGTTTCTGGCGCAGCTCCTCGTCGGTGAGCTCTCTCAGCTCTCTCGCCTTCATCATACTCCTCCTTCCTTAAGAGACACAAACCTCGTCTTTATGGGGAGTTTAAAGGAAGCCTTCCTGAAAGCCTCTCTTGCCTGCTCTTCGGTCACGCCGGCAAGCTCAAAGAGTATCCTTCCAGGCTTGACCACTGCCACCCAGTGATCAACATTTCCCTTTCCCTTCCCCATACGTGTCTCGGCAGGTTTTTTCGTCACTGGCTTATCCGGGAAAATTCTTATCCAGAGTTTTCCACCTTTTTTAAGATATCTTGTAATGGCAAGACGTGCCGCCTCAATCTGGTTTCCAGT
>JALXCE010000078.1 GCA_026991055.1 Caldifarciminota bacterium
ATTGGGAGCTCAAACTATCGGAATAGAAAAAGTCCATTGGAAAGGGGCAACTTTTCTGATTTTTCTTAAGCGGAATGCCCCCTCCCTTCACCCTCCCCCGCGCGAAGCGCGGGGGAGGGAGTTAACATGTAGATTTTTTGCTCACTTGCTTCACGCGAGAGATGGTCTTTCTCTTACCAGTTAAAATCCAGCAAAATGAACCTCGATGAAAACTGAATGGAATTTTTGTAATCCATAAAAATCTATCCTGCCACTTATAAAACCTCCTCTCCCAGCATAAATACTTGCAGAGAGAGGAACGAGGTGAAGGGTTACATCTTAAATTTTTCAATTATTATGCGAAGTGTATCCTCCCACCGTTTGCGAAGAAAGTAGAAAAAGGATGTTATGATAAGCTTCCATTTTCAACTGCTTTTATATGGATGTTTTTGGGAAAAACCTACTCGGTGAAGTATGGGATTGTCCTAATGAGTTGTTTATTTCTTAAAAATCTGGTTGTGTGTGCCTATCCTCAAAAGGTGTATAGATATTTTACCATCTGGTTCCAGTATTTTTCGATAAAGGACAATAATATCTCCACCTAAATGAAAGTCCCGCACATCTTTAAAGTCCCCCTTCAAAGAATGGTCTCTTGCCTCTTTAGGTAATTCTTTACCTTCAAGAAGAAGGCTTAAAAATCTTACAAATTTTTCAAATTGTTTGTCGCTGAGCTTCAGGTTGGTAAGGTCTTTTTTAAATTGCTTGTGCCTTTTTAGTCCCACTTTTTACTGCCTTTTTGAGGTCTTCTATTGTAACCTCCTCCATATTAATGCCTTTCCTTGAGTCTTCTATCGTTTTCAAAGTAACATCATCAGGCAACTCTATAGAGAAAGGGATTCCTCTTTCATAAACAACCTGAGCAAGAAAGATATTTATGGCATCGCTAAGTGTTAGACCATATTTCTTGAAAATCTCTTTTGCCTGAACTTTGAGGTTTTTGTCAACATAAACATTTGTTCTAACCTTGCTCATTTACTTCACCTCCATGTAATAATTAACACAAAGTTTGCGTTTTATCAAGCGTATTTCTGTCAAGTGTTATATCCCTCTAAAATCTTCTTGTTCTGTGTATATAAGAGACAAACTCTGTAAATCTTGTAGGAATCCTCATTCTTTCCTGACCCTTCCTTACCCGAGGAAGGGGAGTCTGGACTTCATTGTAAAAACAGTGATATTGTGGATGATGGCCATGAGAAGGCATTGGTAATGGTGAGGATGATTCGAAGAAAGCATTAATATAGGTATAAGGAAGCTTGTGAATAGGGACGCAATGATGAAGCAGGAGATATATGAGTGATTTGTTAGAATTTACTCGTTTTTACACAATAGATATGACTCTATTTTTGCAGCACCATCCCTAAGCCATTGTGGTACAACATCTAATGGGTGTGGCCATAAAATATCTTCCAGAAGCTCTGTCCATGAACAGGCTTCCGTCTTTCGTCAAAATTAAATCTTCCTGAAGCATAGCTAAGTCCTTTTCTAATCATTACTTACACCTCCTTTTTTATTTGACCCATCACCCTCCTCTCTCCTCTTCCTATTGTATACCCTCTCTAACTCGTTTTTAAGCCTTATTATCCTCATCGTTAATTCGTAAAATCTTATGCTCTCTTTTCTATTCCTTAACCTCAATTCCTCTTCTTCTCCCAATTCCCCACTCTCCACCAACCTCCGATACGGCGTCTTTATCTCATATTTCTTGCACTTCTTTCTCTTTCCCACCTTCTCATAGTCCACAAGCTTCATCGTCGGTATAAAATAGTTGAACCTCATTGATATCACCTTCATTAATTCATCCATTACCCTCAGCTCATCCTCCGTCTCGTACCTTCTCCACCCCACATGCCTCCTCACAATCGAATAATTCCTCGACTCCACATACGCAGCATCATTCTTCCTGTACGGCCTCGACCTCGTAAATCTTATCCCCTCCTCATCACATAGCCTCTTTAAATGCGCATTTATAAACTCTGAACCATTGTCCGTATGTATCTGCTTCACCCTGAAAGGTAATTTCTTCAATATCTCCCTCATCGCCTTCTCCGTCCACACCATCGCCTTGTTCTTCAACACCCTTAACTCTGTCCACCCTGTCTTTATGTCCGTCACCGTGAGTGTGTATAAAAATTCTCCTCTGCCGCTTTCCCCACTGTGATGCACAAGGTCCACCTCCAGGTGCCCTGTCTCCTTCCGGTCCTTCTTAAAATAACTCTCCACCTCTATCTCCTTCTTTAGATGCGAA
>JALXCE010000079.1 GCA_026991055.1 Caldifarciminota bacterium
GTCCTATGGGACATTTCTCTTGAAGTTAATGAAGGTGAGATCGTTGCCCTTGTAGGCTCCAACGGAGCAGGGAAAACCACATTTTTCAGAACAATCACTGGACTTCTGAAACCTTATTCCGGGAAAATCATCTATCAGGGGAAGGATATCACCGGGACGCCTGCCGAGAAGGTGGTATCGCTCGGGATAGCAATGGCCCCTGAAGGGAGGCATCTTTTTGCTGGTATGACAGTTGAGGAAAACCTACTCATGGGAGCCTTCCACAGGAAAGACAAAGAGAATATCAAAAAAGACCTCGAGTGGGTATACAAAATCTTCCCTGTGCTAAAGGAGAGGAAGAAGCAACTTGCAGGCGATATGTCCGGTGGTGAGCAGCAGATGTGCGCTATTGGAAGAGCACTCATGTCTAACCCCAAACTTCTTCTAATTGATGAGCTTTCTCTCGGTCTTGCTCCAGTAATCGTTGACGTTTTAATAAATGTGGTTAAAGATATAAGAGAAATGGGAAAAACGGTTCTCATGGTCGAGCAGGATGTCCAGGTTGCTCTCGAGGTCGCAGATAGGGGATACGTTATAGAAACCGGGAGAATCACCTACCAGGGAGAATCAAAAAAACTCCTCGAGATGGAAGAAATAAGAGAAGCCTATCTTGGCATTTAAAGTCTTTATAAAAAGGAGGTAATGCTATGAAGGGAACAAAACTGATGCTGGCAGCCCTCCTTGCCCTTGGTATTGTTGGGCAAAGTGCTGCCAAAGAAAATGTGATAAAGCTTGGTGCCGCCATATCCATGACCGGAAAGCTCGCAAGAGAAGGTAAGTATGTGAAAGACGGATACGAGTTCTGGACATGGTACGTCAATGAGAAGCTTGGCGGTATCAAGGTGGGTGGGAAAACCTACAAACTCAAGCTCGTCTTCTACGATGATGAGTCTAACGCAAACACTGCTGCTAAGCTCGTCGAAAAACTCATTACAGAGCACGGTATTAAATTCATCCTTGGCCCATACGGTTCAAGTGCCACATTCGCCACAAGTGCTATTACAGAGAAATACGGTGCAATCATGGTAGAGGCAAACGGTGCAAGTGATAAGATCTTCACCAGAGGGTTCAAAAATCTATTCGCAGTGCTAAACGTCGCAAGCCAGTATTTGCAGGGAACAATCGATATGCTTGCCCACCTCGACCCTGGCATTAAAAAGGTGGCAATTGTTTACGAGGATAAGCTCTTCGCGAAATCCGTTGCTCTCGGTGCAAAGAAGCACGCAGAGGCAAAGGGATGGAAAGTTGTAACATTCTCTGGATATCCTGCTGGAACAAGCGATATTTCCTCCCTTCTTCTTAAAGTGAAAGCAAAGAAACCTGATGTAGTGCTCGGCTCCGGTCACTATCAGGATGGTGTGCTCCTTGTCAGACAGATGAAAGAGCTGAGAATCAACGTAAAGGCCATTGGTGAAACCGTAGCACCTACACTTGTTGACTTTGTAAAGAACCTTGGTAAGGATGCTGAGGGTGTATTTGGTGCAGCCCAGTGGGCACCTTCACTGAAGTTCTCTGATCCTTACATCGGTTCGACTGCAAACTTTGTAAAGCTCTTTGAGCAGAAGTATGGATACACTCCTGACTACCACGTAGCTGAATCTGCTGCAGCAGTTGAGGTCTATCAGAGAGCCATCGAAAAGGCTCAGAGCCTTGATCCTAAAAAGGTCAGGGACGCTATTGCATCTCTGGACTTTGAGTCCTTCTATGGCCCAATCGCATTCGATTCTGCTGGAAGAGCTTCCAAGAAAAGCATGGTTGTAGTTCAGGTTCAGAACGGACAACAGGTTGTTGTCTGGCCCCAGAAAGTTGCCCAGGCCAAACCGATTTATCCAAAGCCTAAGTGGAAGTAAATTTACCTCTTGAAGGAATAAGGGTTCTCGACCTCTCCCGGGTGCTGGCTGGCCCTTTTGCCACCCAGCTCCTTGGAGACCTTGGAGCCGAGATCATAAAGGTCGAAGCGCCCGGGAGAGGCGATGAAACCCGCTCATGGGGACCCCCATTTGCCGACGGGGAAGCGGCTTACTATCTTTCCGTAAACAGGAACAAAAAAAGTATCACCGTTAATTTGAAAACCCCGGAAGGGGTAGAGATTGTAAAAAGACTGGCAAAGATTAGTGATGTCTTTATAGAGAATTTCAAAGCCGGGGGACTCAAAAAATACGGGCTTGATTACGAATCCATAAGAAAAGAAAACCCGAGAATTATTTATGTCTCAATAACTGGTTTTGGCCA
>JALXCE010000080.1 GCA_026991055.1 Caldifarciminota bacterium
TGAGTTTATGTGGTTTCAATAGAACCTTCTCATATTTCTCCAGATTTTCAAGAATTTTACCTGCACCCAGTGCAACGCAATCCAGTGGATTGTCCACTGTTTTAACGTAGAGGTTGGTCTCCTCCCTGATCAGCTCGTCAAGCCCCTTGATAAGTGAGCCACCACCTGTCAGGTAGATTCCGCGATCAATAATATCCGAAACCAATTCTGGTGGCGTTTTCTCAAGTGCATTTTTAACCGCATCTACAATCTGGTTCACCGGGCTCTTTAAGGCCTCTCTAATCTCGGCTGATGAAATTTCGATAGTTTTCGGATTCCCTGAGACAAGATCGCGTCCCTTGACCTCCATTTTGGTTTCCTCGATCAGTGGGAAAACGTTTCCTATCTCTTTTTTCACATTTTCCGCCGTCTGCTCACCAATGATGACACGGTACTTTTCGCGAACATAGTTGATAATCGCCTCATCCATTTCATCACCAGCGATACGGATAGATGTGTTTGTAACTATTCCAGAAAGGGCGATCACAGCGATTTCCGTGGTGCCTCCGCCGATGTCCACAATCATATTACCTGTTGGCTCATCAATGGGTAGCCCGATTCCCACGGCTGCTGCAACAGGCTCGGACACGAGAAGCACCTCTCGTGCTCCCGCATTTTCAGCAGAATCTTTAACTGCACGACGCTCCACCTCTGTAATTCCTGATGGGACAGCAATCAAAACCTTGGGCCTGATGATCAGGTTTTTCTTAAGCACCCTCGTTAGCATGCTGTAGAGCATTTCCTGAACAAGTTCGAAGTCCGCAATTACCCCGTCCTTCATGGGTCTTTTGGCAAGGATGTTGCCAGGGGTCTTTCCAAGCATCCTCTTTGCCTCTTCTCCAATAGCAAGCGCCTTTCCTGTAGTCTTATCCACAGCAACGACTGAAGGCTCCCGTAAGACTATTCCTCTGCCTTTAACGTAAATCAGGGTGTGCGCGGTCCCGAGGTCAACGGCCACCTCACTCCCCCAGCCTTTGAAAATCTTTGAAAACAGTCCGCTCATTTCTTTAGCTCCTCTTTGAGTTTGTAAATTAATTCTAAAGCTTCACGGGGTGAAAGCGTATCCGGGTCCACCCCTTTCAATATCTCCACTATTTTTGATTCCTTTTCGCTCTCCTCACGCTTGAAGATGTCAAGCTGAAGGGTCTCTTCGCGTGCCTTTACTTTAAGGGATTTTCTTCCTTTTTCAAGGTCTTTTAGAATCTCCTTTGCACGCCTGATCACAGGTCCTGGAATCCCAGCCAGTTTCGCCACATGAATTCCATAACTTCTATCGGATTCACCTGGGATGAGCTTCCTTAAGAAGATTATCTCGTCGCCCCATTCCTTTACGGCAATGGTAAAGTTTCTCACACCTTTGAGTTTTCTTCCCAGAATGGAAAGTTCATGGTAATGTGTGGCAAAAAGTGTTTTCGCACCCACAAAATCTGCGATGTATTCAACAACTGCCCATGCTATTGCGAGTCCATCGAACGTGGATGTGCCACGGCCCACCTCGTCAAGAATAATAAGACTCCTGTTTGTGGCATTATGGAGTATCTGGGCTGTTTCTATCATCTCAGCCATGAATGTGGAAATTCCGCGCGCAAGGTCGTCAGAGGCCCCAATTCGGGAGAAAACCCTGTCCACAAGCCCGATCTTTGCACTCGCAGCCGGGACAAATGACCCGATGTGTGCCATTATCGTGATAATCGCCACCTGCCTCAGGTAGGTTGATTTTCCGGACATGTTGGGGCCTGTGATGATAAAAACCCGGTTTTCGGAGAGGTCCATAAATGTGTCATTCGGGACAAATGTCTCGCCCTTAAGCCCCACTTCCACTATGGGGTGCCTTCCATCCTTAATCTCAATTCTGCCATCCTCTTTTATTTCGGGCATAACGTAACGTCTTTTAATAGCCACGTCTGCAAGCGATGCTATAAGGTCAATTTCTGCGATTTTTTCTGCGATTCTCTTTATCTCAAAGGATTTCTCAAGCACTCGCTGGCGAAGCTGTTTCACAATCTCATTTTCCAGTCTGATCGACCTCTCCTCTGCCCCGAGAATCTTATCCTCTAATTCCTTTAACTCCTCTGTTATGAACCTCTCTGCATTGGTGAGTGTCTGCTTTCTGATGTAATCCTGGGGGACAAGATGGAGATTGGATTTAGTGACCTCGATGTAGTAGCCAAAAACTGAATTATAGCCAATCCTCAGGTTTTGGATGCCGGTTCGTGCCCTCTCGCGTCGTTCGAGCTCAAGGAGTTTATCCTTACCGTGCCTGCTTATGTCTCTTAATTCATCGAGTTCGGGATTTACCCCATCCCTCACAACCCCGCCGAGATTAAAATTCACCGGTGGGTCGTCCACAATGGTCCTGAGTATTTCCCTGTCGATTCCTTCAATATCCGGAAACGTGACAAGCTCTTTCCATTCCTCGTACTCACCAAGAAGGGCCTCAAGCTGCGGCACAAAGGATAAAGATTTTGCAAAGCGAACAAGCTCCCGTGGATTTGTCTTATTGGCCGAAATTCGACCAAGTTGCCTCTCAATATCAGAAATATCTGATAAAACCTCCTGGAGTTTCTTAAGGAGCGACTGATTTTGCACAAGATGATTAACTCGAGTGAGTCTTACCAAAATATCTCCTTTGGAGAGGAATGGAGACAGAAGGGATTCTTTTAATCTCCTTGAGCCCATAGGGGTTTTACAGTGATCAAGGACCTCAAACAGGGTCAATCCTTCAGCATCCGGCCTGATCTTTTCAACAATCTCGAGGTTTTTAATGGTCTGAGGGTCAATGTACATAAAATTGGAGAGCCTGAGTTTTTTAATTCCCCTTATGTGCTCGAGCATCCCGGGTTTCTTCTCACGGAGGTATGAGACAAGTGCACCGGCAGCCCTCACTGCAAACTCTGCATCCTCAAGCTCAAATGCATCCAGCCTCGTGGTATTGAAAAAGGACTTAATTTCATCACGCGCCTTAAAAAGGTCAAACTCGTATGGGTCTCTCGATGTCAGATTCTCCAGAGGCAGCTCCATTTCTTCCTCTACCAGCACCTCAGTTGCACCAATTCTTTCAAGCTCTGTAAGCGCACGCTCAAGGTCATCTTCAAAAACGGAAAAATCCCCTGTCGTTATGTCACAGTAAGCGACTCCAGCTCTCTCTTTATCCGTGTAAAGTGCAGCAATGTAGTTGTGTGATTTATCCTCAAGAAGTGTAGGTGAGAATACGGTGCCCGGAGTTATTATCTCGACCACTTTACGTTCCATTAATCCAGAGTTGTTCTCCCCAACCTGCTCGCATATAGCTACTTTGTAGCCTTTTTGAAGGAGTTTAGAAATATATCCATCGGCTGCTTTTGCCGGGATACCTGCAAGGGGAACCCTTATACCCTTTCCCATGGGCTTGGATGTCAGAGCAATACCAAGAATCTTTGAGGCTATCTTTGCATCTTCGTAGAAAAATTCGTAGAAATCGCCCATTCTAAAGAGCAAAAGCTCGTCCTTATGCTCTGCCTTTATCTTCTTGTACTGATTTAAAATGGGTGTTGACATGCGGGCTATATTCTCACAACCCTTCGAATTAAGTGTCGGTAGATTAAGTATATACCCAAAATTATCCAAATGTAACCCAAAATCCTGACACCGAGAAGGACTTTCGGATTTAAATTATCTGTCAGGACAAGAACAAATGTATTTGGTGAGACTTTAAAACGCTCAACCACTTTTTTGTATCGGGGAATTCTTTTAAGATAGGTGTAATACCCCTCGTAATCATCAGCCCACCCGAGATTTCCGGAGGGTATACTGTTATTAATGTCTGCTATTAAAAGGTTGTCGAATTCATCTGTTCTATAAAATGTAAGTTTAAAAACAAACAGTATCCTGTAGGAAATCGAGTCCCTGTCACCGGGTGTGAGATTTGCAGAAACCAGCTTCCCGACATACTGTTCATTCGGGAAGAACATTCGAACCTCACTATCACCGTGGCGAAAAACCCTGATTGCTCTGAGTGTGTAAATGCCTATGTAAATGAAAACGATACCGAGGAGGATGTAAAGGATTCTTTTAAACAATCTCTATTTCTCCCTGGAAAGTGCTTCTACAACCACAAGAGGCACGTCAGCGTCGATTTGCTCGCCGGGTGAGGCATTGACCTCTTTCACCACTCCGTCAAAATCCGCAGTAAACTCATTCTCCATCTTCATGGATTCCACGATGATCAATCCCTGTCCCTCTTTTACCCTATCACCGGGCTTTACAAGTACTTTCACCACCTTTCCGGGCATGGGAGATGTAACAAACTGGACTCCTTCCTCTTTTTTAACAGCTCCACTGGCACTATATTCTTCACTCTTTTCGCTTAGAATGTAGGCCTGACCGTCCATCCAGACGTAAAATTTCTCCCTATCTTTTGCGATATAAACAGTCTTTTTACGGCCATCTTCGAAGAATAAAACATAAACGTGCGGCTGAACCCGCCTGTAGGTGAATTTAAGCTCCGTACCATTCACCGAAATTTTACGAAGTTCTCCCTCTGTATCAAAAGTTACGTTAAATTCCTCTTTGCCAAAAACGTAAGTGGTCTCCTTCATTTCACAATCCTCCAGTTACCCACAACAAGCCATGGATCAAAGACCTTTTTCCTTCCATCTGAGGTAATCTTAACCGAAGGAGCAGCCGTCTCCTCATTGGCCTCAATAGCAGCAAAGACCTCTGGTGGAACATCACTTTTCGGCTTCCATCCCTGCATGTGGTCAGGAATAAATGTCGTGAATGTATTCCCCTTGATAAATTCAGGATGTTCGAGGATATCGATAAGGTAGGGGATGTTGGTCTTAATACCCAAAATTACGTAGTTTTTGAGGGCCTCTATCATTCGCCTTCTTGCTTCTTCACGATCACGCCCCCACACAATAAGCTTGGAGAGTATGGGGTCGTAATAAGGAGGCACTTCTACCCCCGAGTATATACCAGAGTCAACCCTTACTCCTGGTCCTGCTGGCTCACTGACAAAAATGATTTTACCCGGTGAGGGCATGAAATCCTTCTCCGGGTCTTCTGCATAAATTCGGCATTCAATCGCATGTCCATGCTGTGAAAGCTCTTCCTGTTTAAATGAAAGTGGATTCCCTTCGGCAATATTTATCTGCTCCTTAACAAGGTCCCTACAGGTTACCATCTCAGTAATTGGGTGCTCCACCTGAATTCGTGTATTTACCTCAAGGAAATAAAAATTCCCGTGCTTATCAAAGAGAAACTCAACCGTACCGGCACTCTCATATCCTACGGTTTTGGCAACCCTGATGGCAGTCTCCCCCATTTCCATTCTCTTCTCCATTGTAAGGGCACCTGAGGGAGTTTCCTCAATGATCTTCTGGTGTCTCCTCTGGATAGAACATTCCCTCTCAAAAAGGTGCACATAGTTTCCAAACTTGTCTCCAAGTATCTGGATTTCGATATGCCTTGGATTCTCGATATATTTTTCAATATAAACAGACTCGTCACCAAATGCAGATTTTGCCTCTCTCTGGGCAGCACTGATAGCAGCTTCAAGTTTATCAGGAGAATAAACGATCCTCATGCCCTTTCCACCACCACCGGCAGCAGCTTTTATCATCACTGGATAACCTATCTTTTCGGCCTCTTTCTTGTATTCTTCCATGGAGAGCCCGGTGGCGAGCATTCCCGGAATGAGAGGAACCCCCGCATCCACGAGCTTCTGTCGGCTTTCAACCTTATTCCCAAGTAACCTGATGGTTTCAGGCTTGGGTCCTATAAAAATCAGGCCAGCATCCAGCACAGCCTGAGCAAACTCCGGATTTTCTGCAAGAAAGCCGTATCCGGGATGAATGGCATCTGCATTGTGCTTCTTTGCGGCATCTATAATCTTTTCAATGTCCAGATAGCTTTTTAAAGGTTCTGGAGGACCAATATACTCCACCTCATCAGCATGAATCACGTGGAGGGCATCCTTATCAGCATCTGAATATACTGCCACAGAAACAATGCCTAACTCTTTTAATGCCCTGATTATCCTAACTGCAATTTCTCCCCTGTTTGCTACGAGGACTTTTTTTATTTTTGCCATCTGGGTCTCCTTTTTTCAAAAAATGCGTTCATCCCTTCCTGTCCCTCCTCCGAAACCCTTATTCGGGCTATAACTTCTGATGTGTAGGGAATGGCATCTTTCAAAGACAGTTCCTGGATATTTCTGACGAGTTCCTTACAGACTCTCTGTGCATGAGGTGAAGACTTTTTGAGCTCAGAAATGAGTTCTTCACCACGCTGAAGAAGCTCGTTATCTTTAACAACCTCATTAAGAAGACCGTATCTGAGAGCTTCTTCTGCCGTTACTCTTTTACCTGTGAGGCAAAGCTCCTTGAGATTTCTCTCCCCCATTCTCTTTAGCAGATATGGGGATATGACAGCGGGAACGAGCCCGAGAGTAACTTCAGTGAGGCCAAATTTTGCCCGTTTGACGGAGATTGCAAAATCTGTGGCAGCGATAAGACCTACTCCACCACCAAAGGTATGTCCGTTGACAAGGGCAATCGTAGGTGATGGAAAGGTATAAATCTCGTAAAGGAGGTATCCGAGCTCAAGTGAATCCTGGTAATTTTCCTCAAAAGAAAAGTCCTTCATGCGCTTCATCCAGTTTAGGTCTGCACCGGCGGAGAAGGACTTCCCCTCACCTGTGAGAACAAGTACCCGGGGTGATGCTTCCCTACCGCTGGCAAGAGCGTCGCGGAGTTCCTTTATCATGAGGTCATTGAAGGCGTTGTGGATTTCCGGGCGGTTTAAAGTTATCCAGAGGACATTGTCTTTTATCTGGTATTTAATGGTTTCAAACATCCTGCCTTATTTTAAATTCCCACTCCCTATTTTTCAACCAAGGCGGATCCTGCTCGAAAAAATCCCAAATTCTTTGATTTTTGAGGAAAAATTTACCCCCCACCTTGTTCCTTCTTCTATAATGTTTGTTGTTATTTATTAGGGTTATCACTAAAAATATAGGGAAAACACTTCGGGAGGAGATGGTATGAGTGGGTGGAGATCTTCCCTGTCCCTGGGGCGTGACCCCGGTAGGGAGATTGGTCCCTCCACCTGGGGTATAAGCCTGAATTGTTATCCGTGTGAAAACACTCCATTTAGAAGGTTAGGCTATACCCACTTCGGTGGAGGCTCCCACTCTCCATCTCCTCCCAATAAAAAAACAGGAGGTGCATTATGGATACTTTATACGTTGGCATAGACGTAAGCTCAAAAGAACTCTTCGCTTCCTTCCTCGATGATAATTTACACCCCATCATACCCCCAGCTAAATACCCTAATACCCCTGATTGCTGGCACGAGTTCTCCCAACTCATATCCTCACTTTCCAAAGACTACAAAATCGTCTGCGGCCTCGAATCCACCGGTGACTTCCATATCGGTATCCTACATACCCTCCAAGCCATGGATAACATTGAAGTCCATCAACTCAACCCAGCCTCCGTCCGTTACTTCGCTAAAGCACTCAACGTCAGCGCCAAAACTGACCGTATCGATGCTCAAATTATAGCCCGCTACCTGGCCACTATCAAACCTCAGGGAGCCTGTTCGAAAAATACTTGATCCGAAGTAGGAACATTTGTATTCTTGATTAGCTTCTACCCTAAGGGAGGGTCGAAGCTATGAAAAAATATTCAAGGTTAAAAGACTTATCCTTCAATGACATC
>JALXCE010000081.1 GCA_026991055.1 Caldifarciminota bacterium
TTCCCCCATGTCAATGAAAAGCCCTTGCTTGTTTGAAAAAATTCAGGTCATTGGAATTTTAAAAGGAATTTTCCCCCACCTCTCTCCTCCCCCACGCACGAAGTGCGTGGGGGAGGCGTGGAGGGGGTAATGTTCTTTAAGTACGCCCTGCTGAAAAGCCCTTGCTTTTGGACAGGTTAAAGAGTAAATTTCAAAACCATGTCCAGAAAAAGCAGTTTTGTGGATTTTGCACGCATAAGGGTGCAGGCAGGTAAAGGTGGAGACGGTATTATCCACTTTAGACGGGAAAAGTATGTCCCACGAGGAGGTCCTGACGGCGGCGACGGAGGGCCGGGTGGCAACGTCTATCTTGTGGGTGAGAGGTCTCTAAAAACGCTTCTCGATTTTAAATATAAGAAAATTTTTCGTGCGGAGGATGGAAAAGATGGTGGACCTTCGCGCAGAACTGGTAGAAAAGGCAGAGACGTCTACATAAAGGTTCCTCTTGGCACTGTGGTTCGCGATGAAATTACAGGTGAATTTCTGGGCGAGGTGGTGAAGCATGGCCAGAAGCTCCTTGTCGCTAAGGGGGGACGAGGAGGCAAAGGTAACGCAAGATTTGCCACACCTACACTTAGAGCTCCCAGGATAAGAGAAACCGGTGAAGAGGGTGAAGAAAGATTCCTTACTCTTGAGCTCAAGCTTATTGCTGATGTTGGCCTTGTGGGATTCCCAAATGCCGGCAAAACCACGCTTCTTAAAGCCCTTTCAGGCTCTTCTGGGAAAATTGCTCCATATCCATTTACCACTCTCACTCCCAACCTGGGAATGGTGAAAGACGACCTGATTTTCGCAGTTGTTGATATCCCTGGAATAATTGAGGGAGCACATGAAGGAAGGGGCCTCGGACTCCAGTTTTTAAGACATATCGAAAGAACAAGACTGCTCCTCTTCGTAATAGATGCCACATCGGATGACCCCCTCAAGGATTATCTTTCACTCATTGAGGAGATAAAATCATACAATCCTGAAATACTCAAAAAGCCAAAGCTCGTCGCGCTAAACAAGATTGACCTATTAGAAGGTCGTAATTTAGACTTTAAAATTGATGACGTTGATGTATACAAAGTCTCGGCCCTCAAAGGTATCGGCATAGAGGAGCTCAAGGGAGGAATAAAGAAATGGCTAAGCGAACAACCTCAGGAAAACCCCAGGGACAGTCAGTAGATTCCCTTTTAAAATCCAAAAATATACTCGAGCGGCTTTACGCTGTTGAGTTGATCAAGGAAAAAAGAGACAAAGAGAAGCTGTTTGAACTTCTTTACTCTGAAAGCTGGCACGTGCGAGAAAAGGCTGCAGAAGCCCTGTGCTCATGGGGGAGCGAAATAGAAGAGAGAATTATCCCCCTGCTTGAAGAAAAATTCTGGTATGTTCGGGCGGTAGCCGCCTATATCCTCGGCAGTGTTGGAACAGAAAAATCGGTTGAACCGTTGAAGAAACATTTATCTGAGAGAAATGAACCTGTAAGAATTGAGTCAGCTAAAGCCCTTGCAAAGATCAAATTAAGAAAACCTGAGATCAGCGAGCATTTGACCCAGGAAGACATAAAATTAATCGAGGAAAACCTTAAAATTGCACGAGATACGGAGCTCCTTGAAAAAATTAAAACAGGAGAATGACCATGTGTGATATTGTTAAAAAGCTCCCGGAAATTGACCTGATAAAGGATGGGGAGCTCAGGAAAAAAGTTATTGAAACATGGGAGGATGCAATAAAAATAGGTGGATGGAATTGTGATGAGCTCGAGAGCATTCCTTTCACCCTTCTTATCCCCGGTACTGATATTTCCCTGATTGACCACACTCGCGCTGTTACAAAGACAGCCCTTGCAATGGCAAAAGAGATAAAGAATGCCTACGGTGATAAAATTGACATTAATTTTGATTACCTCGTTGCAGGTGCCATTTTGCATGATGTGGGAAAACTTCTCGAATATGGTAAAAACGGTGGCAAGGTTGGTAAGAGCTACCAGGGGAAATACCTGCGTCATCCTGTATCAGGAACCGCTCTCGCATTTAATCATGACCTGCCTGTTGAAATCCTCAATATGATTGCGGCACATTCCAAAGAAGGTGATTTTGTGAAAAGGAGACCGGAAACCATAATCATCTATCACGCAGATTTTGCAAACTTTGAACCTTTTAGAGAGTGAGCCATGGCAGGAAAAACATTTGCACAGAAAATTCTTGGAAAAAAGGCCAGTAAAGATGTGGTTCCGGGTGAGATAGTCACAATTTCACCCGATTTCATCATGTCCCACGACAATACCGCTGCCATCTACCTCAACTTCAAAAAACTTGGTGTGGATCGGGTGAAGAATCCGGATAAGCTGGTCATTGTTCTTGACCACGTGGTGCCACCATCCACAGAGCAGTATGCAAAAAATCATCAGACCATTAGAAATTTTATAAAAGAGCAGGGAATCAAGCACTTTTACGATATAAACACTCGTGGTGGTATTTGCCATCAGGTTCTTTCTGAAAAAGGTTATGCCCTTCCTGGCACAGTCATTGTTGGAGCAGATTCCCACACGACTACTTATGGGGCATTTGGTGCTTTCTCTGCAGGAATTGGCAGAAGTGAGGTTGCGGTCCTCTGGGCGACTGACGAAATCTGGATGATGGTGCCAGAAACCATAAAAATCGTGATACTTGGAGAAATACCGTTTGGAGTTTTTGCTAAAGACATCATGCTCTACATCATTGGCCAGCTCGGTGCGGACTATGCCACCTACAAAGCTGTTGAGTTTTCTGGACCGGTTATCAGAGAGCTTTCCATCGCCTCAAGGATGGTTTTCTCCAACATGGCAGTGGAAATGGGGGCAAAAGCTGGATACATTGAGCCCGATGAAAAGACCCTTGAGTACGTTAAGCCTCGTGCCAAAAAAGAATTTGAGGTCATAAAATCTGACCCCGATGCAGATTTTGAAGAGGTCCTCTATTTTAGTATCTCTGACATTGAGCCACAGGTCGCTTTTCCACATACAGTTGATAACGTCTATCCTGTATCCGATGCCACTGATGTGAAAGTTGATCAGGTTTTCATCGGTACGTGCACAAATGGAAGGCTTGAAGACCTTGAAATTGTGAGGAAGATTGTTAAGGGCAAAAAGATAAAAGATGGAGTTAGAGGACTCGTTTTCCCTGCCTCATGGGAAGTTTATTTTGAGGCAATGAAGAAAAACATCCTCTACGACATTGCTGAAGCTGGATTCCTTGTTATGAACCCCGGATGTGGCCCCTGCCTCGGTGCCCATGAGGGGGTCATGGCCCCGGGTGAAGTGACAGTTTCAACAGCAAACAGAAACTTCAAGGGAAGAATGGGCTCCCGGGATGCCTTCATATATCTTGCAAGTCCTGCTACAGCCGCTGCCTCTGCCCTGGAAGGTCGAATTGCTGACCCGAGAAAATATTTAGAATGAATATATTTGATGTTGCAGGACCTATCACACTCGGCCCATCGAGCTCCCATACGGCAGGGATTATTCGAATCGGTAGAATTTATCGAAAATTAATCAAAGGGAAAATTGAGGAGCTGGACATAACTTTTTACGGCTCACTGGCAGAGACCTTTTACGGACACCGCTCACACCTTGCCATAATTGGCGGGATTCTCGGTTTCAGGGAATCGGACGAAAGGGTGCGTGAATCTTTTAAATACGCAGAAGAGGAGGGGATCGAGTTTAAATTTCACGTGGACAGGGAATTTTACTCACCTCATCCAGTCTCTTTAAGAATTGACGGCAGAAGTGAGGAAGAGGAGCTTTCAGTTATCGGAGTCTCACCGGGTGGGGGAGTAGCAGAGATTCATGAAATATGGGGATTCCCAGCACTGATAAGGAGTGGAACCAACACGGTCCTTGTCCTTCATAGGGATACTCCGGGACTCCTGAGTAAAATTGCAGGAAGGGTGTTTGCATTTGGTATAAATATCGGAACCGCCTATCTAACGAGGTTAAGAAAGGGTGGTGAGGCCATTCTTGTGCTCGAGCTGGATGATCCCATTGATGAAAGGCTTGTTAAAATCATAGAAAAGATTGATGGTGTTTTAAAGGTAAGGACGGTGGAAGATGAATAGTATCTCTGAGATCGTCAGAATTGCGGAGAAGGAGGGTCGAAGTTTCTTTGAGGTTGCGCTTGAGAAAAATATGGAGCTCACAGGCAGAAGCAGACAGGATGTAATTGAGTTTTTCACCAGGATCTGGCACGCAATGGAGGAGTCTCTTGAAAATGCCCTGTCCCCTGAGTTTAAAAGTGAAGCCAGGCTTGTCCATGGAGATGGGAAGAGATTTTTGAAATATGAGGAAAGCATGCTTTCACCTGTGGTTCAGAAGGCTGTGGGATATGCCATGGCCGTTGGAGAGGCCAATGCTTCCATGTGCAGAATAGTTGCCTTTCCCACGGGCGGGGCCTCAGGTGCAATCCCTGGTGTGATGATGGCATTCAAAGAAGAGTTTGGAGTTAGCGATGAAAGGATAATTGAAGGTTTAATTGTTGCCGCTACTGTTGGAGCAGTGATAGGAAATAGAGCGACATTATCAGGAGCTGAAGGGGGATGTCAGGCGGAGTGTGGGGCGGCGGCCGCCATGGCGGCCGCCGCCCTCGTCCATCTCAAAAACGGTTCCCCTTCAATGATCGACTCTGCCGTGGCTATCGCTCTTAAAAACGTGATGGGGCTTATCTGTGACCCGGTCGCAGGACTCGTGGAAGTCCCATGCATCAAGCGAAACGCAATGGCAGCAAGTCTTGCCTTTCTTGCAGCCGACCTCGCACTGGCTGGTATCAAAAGTATTATACCTGCAGATGAGGTGATAGATGCGATGGGGAAGGTTGGACGCAGACTTCCAATGGAGTTTCGCGAAACTGCCCTTGGAGGCGTTGCAGGCACTCCTACAGGTAGGAAAATCGCCGAATCCATCGCCCGCGAACGCGAAAAATTCCTTAAAAAATCGGGAGATTAGCTTCCCTTTTGGGGAGTTAAAATCTGCAATTTGATCAAGTGTATCCTTTCCCGAACTTGCAAAGCAACAAATATAAAAAAACTTCCCTCCCACACAAGCGTGGCTTGTGTGGGAGGAATAAAGGGAGAGGCCATTCCGCACAACAACAACTACCTTCGGTCCGTAGATTGTCATACTCCAAAGTATAATACTCTGAAGTATAAGATTTTGACGGGGACACTGATTTTTAAAAATTACTGAAAATTTAAAATCTCCAGGGGATGTGCAATTAATCCTTGCTGGGGCAAAGACTTCAAATTCAAAATTCTTGAAGATGTGGATATTATATTCAGTGAAGAAGTGTGGACTATATGATCACAGGTGTAAGCAGTGCCTGAAGCCTGGTTCCTTATCTTCCTTTATGTAAGAAACAAGGCTGGGAGCATATAGACATCAATGCCGTTGATTTTATTTCGCGCTGAAAGCGATTTTGTTGCTACAACTCCATTCCAGAATAGTTCAACTTTTGTGGAATGGAAGGTAAGAAAAGTACGAAATGGTGGTCTCATGATGATAAAATTTCTTTCCAATTGGATAAAATCCCCTAAAATTTTTCAGGCTAAAATGGTATGGCCCAGCGGATTTTCAGGGCATAAAATTCTTCGTCACTTTCGAGAGATGAGCCGTATTTTGCAAGATGCCTGTTGGCTACAACATAAATTCTTGATTTAGGCCGGAATTTATACACAAGCCGAAGTCCCAGACGAGCTTCCTCAATCTCCCAGACATCGGTCTTGATTCCCACTACCTCCGATGAAAGGGTGAGGGATACGTCTCTCGTTATGCTCCATCTCGCCCATGGCCTTATAGTGGTGTAGATATCATGTACTGAATTGGTTGTATCGAATTCGGCCCAGTAACGTAATCTCAAACCGATCGAAATTGTTGCAGATATAGGAATTTCAGACCATACTCCGCCAATAAGCTGCCATGAGAAGATTCCCAGATTATAGTTCCAGCCTTTGTTTAAATTATTCCAGGTCCCATATCGGTATTTTCCACCGGATTTACCTAATTCCAGATGGGCTGAATAGGTTGTTCTGTTTTCACCATAATCATAGGAGTTTCCGATGCCACCATATGCTCCCCCATAATACCCGCTTCTCAGTTCAAAATTTGTGTAAATACTCATAAATTTTTCAAAAACAGGTTCCCCTGAAGTTTTGTTTAAAAGAAATATCAGTCCATTTGTGCAGGAGAGTATTTCTCCTTCCTGAAAGTATTTTTTCCTCCCTAAGAATCCGCTGGTTCTGTAACCCGGGTCAGTATTCATGTATCCGGTGGAGCTGAGGTCAAGGTTCTTATCTACATACTGGAAATTCATAACCGCCACGAGGTTCCGTGTGATATATGCTTCACTCAATATCCCTCCAAAGCCAGGCTTACCTTCTGCAGGCGATGAACCCACAATTTGATATACCGAAGTCAGCGGGCCATTCACAAACTTGCCATCCATGTCATAATTCGTGCTAATCTGTTTTTTACCCCATGGATAAGACCACTTCGAAGCAATGAGAACACCCATTGGGGACTCGGCAAACAGATTTGCTTTAAATCTTACAACGTTCCACAGCACGGGAGGCTCCTGGTAAGTGACGGTATCGATCAAGTAATCTTTTTTTCCTGTGTAAACCGAGAGCATGCCAAACTGATAGCCCGATGCCTTGAAAGTGAATTTACTTCCGAAATTTATGGGAACATCAGTCCCGTCGGGCAGCTTCCTGCCTATTCTACGGGAGTAAAATACGTTAAAAGATCCCATCATTCCTGAGGTGAAGTTTAATCTCGTAGTTTTGAAGACCTCATTTGCTTCGATAAAGAATGGTCGTCTCTCCTCTAAATATCGTTCGTATTTGGAAAGATCCAGGGCAAAGGGATCAGCCTCGATCTGGGCAAAATCCGGCTTGAAGGTTAAATTTAGCTGCGCATCAGAAGTGATATTCCAGGTATAGTCAAGGCCATAGCGTAAGGAATTCTGGGGCCTGCTATTTCCGTATTTTTCTCTTTTCAGGATGCCGACAGGGTAAAATTCCATTCCGTAGCCGTAACTCCTTGGATGAATGTTTTTGAGCAGACCGTATTGGGAAACTTCATCCTCTTTTTCCCGTGGTGGCAATGACCAGTAATCGTTTTCGAGAAACTTTGGAATGTATCTTCTGACCTGTAAGCCCCACGTGGTTTTATCCCTTGCGTATCTAATACTTCTGAAAGGAATTTTAATCTCTACAACGTATTTATGCGGATAAACCTTAGTCTTTGCAAACCAATATCCTTCCCATGACATGTTCCACCTGTTGCCGTTGTCCGAAATGATTCCATCGTACTGTGTGCCGCCGGCCGTCACTGAGAAAAAGTATGCTTCTTGACGTGAGAGAAAGGTATCAAGATAAATTGTAATTCTGTCCTCACTTTCCGATGCCTTTATTGCTGGATGGTCTTTGCCCGTGTAACCGATGGCGAGGATGTACAGATTCTTATCATCCTGAAGAAATTTGACCACGGTTCTGTATCTCGGGGGTTTACCCCAGTCAGGCTCGAATTGATGAAACTCAAAAATCGAATCAGCGATACTCCAAACACCATCAACAACACCATCAAGTGCCGGTGGCTTTGAAGTTCTTACGACACTTACCGAAGGTATCTGCAGTATGAAGAACAATAATAACCACATCAGAACTATTTTGTAAGCTAAAAGATTAGGAATGACAAGTATGTGAAAGCTTGGGTCAAGAAATCACATTGATTCCCTCTTATGGAGTTAATAATTAAGGATTTTCCTCTTGATACTCAATGATACTTCAACAACACTAAACGGTGATAAACTTTACATTCCCCTTCCATTACAAATCCCAAAATCTCAATTCTTTCTCTCACTTAACGTGTTGTGGGTGGTATCTGAAGTCGCCGAAGGCGATTTGGGTGAGGGCCGAAAGTATGAACCGTATACCCACTTGTTGTTCAAGTGCGATAGTACTGAAGAAAGGATTAGTTGGCGAGAACTTGGATATGGGATTATTCCGTTTCCTCTTTTAATAAATTCTCTAACTTATCACAGACTTCATCTTTTATTTGGATAGCCTTTTTTACGTTTCCTTTTCTTTTTTCGTTAGTCATCTCAATATACATTTTTTCGTACCATAAAAGATCATTCTGATTAGGTAATAATATTGGAATTTCTTTTAACAATGATATAGGTATAGTAATCGTTCCAACTCCTCTTGAAAGCCTTCTTATCTCTTGCTGTATTACGGAGGTCTGCAACCAGAATGCCAGATAGTATGGTGATAGTCTGTTATCTTTCACTCGGAGAATGTATATCCAATCGTCAGCTATACCTTTTTCTTCTTCAGATGTAATAACAGCTGCACGCCCTATACAACCTACCCCGACTCTGACAAAAACTACATCCCCTATATCTACATGGGCATTTTTGTAATCCATGGGGCTATCAGGCTGAACAAATTTCTTGTCTCTTGAAAAATCTATGCCGTAAGGCGTAACCGTTTTAGCAGAAATGAAAGGAATTCCCTTCATTGAAAATTTCCTTTCTTCTCCGTATTTTGTTCTTCCTTGTTTAATTTCTACATAAAACTCTTTTAATTTAGGGAGGTTACTTAAAATAGGATTTCTATCTAAATAAAATTCTGGATATAGAAATTCGTTTGGAAAGTCCCATATCGCTTTTTTGAAACGACCGTCTTTAATCTCTTTTAAATTTTCCAAAACTCCAAACAAAATTCTCCTTCTTTCTGTTGATCTTTTCTTCTTTCCTATTAGGATACACGTTTTTGAAGACGTCTTCCCATTCCTAAAGATATTTCTAGGCAAAGAGAAGATGGCAATTATAGTAAGATGTCGCTTTATATAATCTCTGACATACCTTTGTTTAATACCGGAAAAAATACCATGAGGCAGTATAATTCCTATTACACCTCCGACTTTACACAATTTTATAAATTTCTCAAGAAATAATATTTCAATAGCCTGGGATTTTCTCCCTTCTCCAAGATCAAAATTTTTTAGTATCGACCCACCGATTCTTCCATATTTTGAAGAAAAAGGAGGATTACCCACTACAATGTCAAATCGATTTTCTTCTCTTAACTCTAGACCATTACCAATTTTTACACATTGTCTTAAATCATTATCCAAGGATTCTTTAATAGAGGGATCTATATCAACACCAAAAGGTTTAAACCCTTCTTTCCTAAGACTTCTTAAAAAGACACCATCTCCACAAGCAGGGTCACAACCAATGCCGGTATTACTTTCTATATATTTTGATGCAAATGAGACTATAAAATCAGCCACTTCCTGAGGAGTCCAGAATTGACCCAAAACCTTATCTTTCCTCTTAAAATGCTTTTTAGCCTGTTCAGAAATATGAACTTCTCTTATTTTCTGCATTTTGACATCACCTGAGTGAGAATAGAATTAATATCGTTCCGATGCTGCCATGATGCTATAGCAAAGGCTTTGACTACATCAATAATGATTTCTTTATTTGCGGAATTTATTTCTATTATCCCAAATTCTTTTGCTCTCGCTGTCCTTCCTATTAATGATTCACCATTTTCGTCTCTCAATTTCTCAACGTAGATACAAAGATAAACCATGGCTTGTAGGCCTACAGCTCTTTGTTTGTGTTTCAAAATAATTTCTACAAAATACCCCCTATCTTTATTGTTTTTTATAAATAATGGTATTTTTTCTACAAATTTTCTAAACCCGCCTCTAACTTCAAATTCAGAATCTTCTCTTAGTATTCTTTCATTTTCTTCTAAAGTATCGTTGGGCTCAATACTATCAATAAAAGATTGCATTTTTTGAATATCATCATTTAAAAGTATTTCGTATCTTATCCCTTCGCACAGTAACTTCGTTAACTCGAAACCGAACTGACCATTTAGTCTAATATTTTCAACTTTGGATTCTGTAGGTGGTTGCTCAGTAGCATAAGATATTTGCCACTCAACGTAATCATTTTCTCTGAAAGGTTTTCTTCTTGTGGCAATAGGTATACCGTAATTTGAGGATTTCTCTCTTCTCTTTATCCGTATTTTCCCTGTGGGACTAGTTAGTGGAAGCTTCACTATTATCTTTTTATTCTCGGCATAAATTTTAGCAGGCACATTCATTTCTTATTTCCCTTATTGGGGTTTTCTTCCCTATCAAAAAGCTCTTTTTGAAATTTGTTTGCAAACTTGTTAATTCTATTTCGAGCGAGTTCCCAATATGATCTATCTATTTCGAAACCTATAAATTTTCTATTTAATTGAATACATGCAACTGCTGTGCTCCCACTTCCTATAAAAGGGTCCAATATAATATCATTCTCTCTTGTAAACATTCTCAGTATTTCTTTAATAAAATGCTTAGGTTTCGGTGTAGGATGGTCTATAAATCCTTCATCAGGTTCCACCATCTTCCCTGGTGTGTCAATAAAAATATCTTTTCCAAGAAGTGAAATTTTGGGGTTCCCTTTTTTAAATACAACAGCCAACATGTATTTAGTAAAACCAATGGGAGATCTAACCCTTCCTTCCGGAGTGTATAAGATTATTTGCCAAAAATATTTAAAAGGGTTATTCTCAAATAGTTTAGGTAAATATTTTGTGCTAAAAAAGGTAATAAAAAAACTATTATCCTTTAACACTCTATAACATTCTGGCAATATGTTGTAGAAGACAGTTAAATCAGCGTCATTCTTTATTCCACTTTTATTGAGACCGTAAGGTGGATCTGTTACCACAGCATCTACTGAATTATCAGGAATTGATTTTATAAGCTTTAATGCGTCACCCAAGATTATCTTATTTATAAAATCTTCTGGAAATTTAAGTTTTTGTATTGAACTCATCGTTTTCCTCCTTTGGTTTTAACCTTTTGGCCCATGATAGCTCTCTTAATAATTCCTAAATTTGGTTTTAAATCATCAAATATATTAATTGGCTCCCGATCCGAATTCCGGACAACTTGTTTATATATGCGATATTACTAATATTTTGCCAACCTGAGTGCATATTTAAGGTATTTAGAATATACATTTCTCTAACCAAAAAGCTCGTTACTATTCTTAATAAATTCAAAAAGTTCTTTATACTTACTCTTTCCTGTATTTGTCTATCCAGCTCTTCCCCTTTATTTTTGACCCTCTGATTTCATTCTCAGAAGTCTGTCAAAATTTTTAAAGTAAAAGCGACACAGTGTCAAGTATTTTGGAGTTTATTGAGCATGATTGAGCATGTTTGAAAATTCTATCTTTTATTAAATGTAGGCCCTCACCCCATCCCTCTCCCGCAAAGCGGGAGAGGGTGATTTATAGATTTAAGATATGCCGCTTTACCTGATCCCTTCCCCTTATGAAACTTACGTGGAGAGAGAAGTTTTTAGTTAAGTTCATAAAATGTTTCAGCACATAAGAGGGCAAAAAACGCTCAGTTTTTTACACTGGACAACTTGGTTTTTACATATGAGGCGCGGAATTTGTCTCTTTCTGTGGGGGATAGCTCCTTTCCTATCAGTTTCTGAATGTGCACTGGCTGAGAGTAGAATAGGAGCTCGTTCAAGGTTTTGACCGAATAATCCAGGATGAGACCATAGGCAAGCCCGAGTCTGAGGGCCGAAAAATGCTCGGCTGCCTCTTTAAAATTCAAGAGCTTGGCGTTTTGTAAGATCGCAAGTGCCCTTGATGTTCTATCCTCAATGATATCCTTCAACTTCTTAAAAATTTCTTCCCTCGCCTCTTTCTCGAGCTCTATGACTGAGTTGATAACCTCTTTGAATCTCTCCAGAACCTCTTCTTCACTCACACCGAGGGTAAGAGTTGAAGATATCTGAAAAATATTGCCAATTATGTCACTGCCCTCTCCGTAGAGGCCCCTTATGGTTGCCCTCACCATACTGAGGTTTTCAGCAAGGCTTTTTAACTGTTTGTTGATAATAACGCCGGGAATGTGCATTAGAACCGAGAGTCTTATTCCGAGCCCGGTATTTGTGGGGCATGAGGTTAAAAATCCGAAGGGTTCCATGAAGGCAAAGTCCAGCACCTGACCCAATTTTTCCTCTATCATCAAGGCCCTTTTGAAGGCTTCATCCGGGCTGTATCCGGGGAGGATAACAGAGATTCTTATGTGGTCCTCCTCGTTGATCATGATGTTTACGGTCTCGTCGGCGGAAAAGTAAACACCTCTGCCTTCAGGGTCATTTATAAGGTCAAATGTCGCAAGGTGCCTTTCGATGAGGAATTTCCTATCAAGCTCTGAAAGCTCTTCCATCTTTAAAAAAACAGGGGACTCTATAAGGCCGAGATTATCCAGGACATCTTTTACTATGGAGCGAACCTCCTCTCTTTCTGCAGGGGAAGATTTTACGTTGAATGGAAATTTTCTAAGATTTCTGGCAATACGCACCCTTGTGGATAGCACCATTTCAGGGAATTTTCCAGTGCCACTCAGCCAGAATGGTGGTTTTTCAATCAGATTTTCCAGACTCCTGTTTGACGATTTTTTCATTTAACTCCTTTATTCTGTCTCTCAATTTGGCAGCGCGCTCAAAGTCTTCCGATTCCACTGCCTCTTTTAACTCTCTTTCAAGTGAAAGCTTCTCTTCTATGATATTTTCTACCGGTACGGATTTCCTTCGATATGGCCTGCCGTGATAAACGTAGGTTCCGTGTATTCTCTTTAAGTACCCTTTTAAGTTTTCGTAAAAAGCCTCGTAGCAGTAGGCACAGCCGAACTTTCCCGTCTTCTTAAAGTATTCCCACGTCATGTGGCAGTGCTGGCATTGAAGATTCTTTTTCTCCTCAACAGGGCTTGAGAACATCTCTTTGATACTCGATGGCTTGATATTGAAAAGTTTGTCTGTCTTTTTCTTCTTTTCTTCTTTGGGCAGGCCAAGGGAGAGCTTTTCCGCACAAACCTCGCAGAGATGCTTTACAACCTTTGTGCCATCAACAATTTCAACGTAAAGTACTGTGGCCTCTCTTACCTTACATTCTTCGCAGAGTGCCATTCACTCACCCCCGTCTGGCCCATGAGGAACCGCTTGACGCTCTCCCTTATGCCATTCTTATCAAGACCAATTGTCTGGAGAAGAATCTTTCTTGGTCCATGTTCAATAAATCTGTCAGGAATTCCCAGTCTCATTACATCAATATGGTGCCCGATTTCACTTAGAAATTCAAGGACTCCGTCGCCAAATCCGCCAATGAGTGCGTTTTCCTCAACTGTCACAATCTTCTTGATGCCGGATTCCACGATGTTGTAAAGAACTTCTGTATCCATGGGCTTTACGAATCTCGCATTAACTACCTGTACAGACGCTCCTGTCTCTTGCTCCAATTCTTTTGCGGCTTCAAGTGCTGGATAAACCATGGTTCCAACTGCAAGAATGGCAACGTCGTTGCCCGGTTTTAGTATTTCCCATGTGCCAATGGGGACCTCGTCGAAGGTCTCTTTTAACTTGAGACCATAGACCCTGTCTCTCGGATAACGGAAGGCGATTGGCCCCCTGTCATAAATTGATGCTGTATAAATCATGTCTCTGAATTCGTTTTCGTCTTTTGGCGCCATTATTACCATGTTGGGGATCAATCTCAGATATGAGATATCAAAGGCGCCGTGATGGGTGGGGCCATCTTCACCGACAAGCCCTGCGCGGTCTATTGCAAATTTCACCGGCAGGTTCTGCAAGGCAATATCGTGGATAATCTGGTCATAGGCCCTCTGGAGGAATGTGGAGTAAATGGTGGCGAATGGCTTTAATCCTTCTACTGCCAGTCCTCCTGAGAATGTTACCGCATGCTGTTCCGCAATTCCCACATCAAAATGTCTCTCAGGGAATTTTTCTCTCATGAGGTCAAGACCCGTCCCAAGTGTCATCGCCGCTGTAATCACAACAATTTTTTCATCTTTTTCGGCAAGCTCGACGATGGTTTTACCGTAAATTTTTGACCACTTTGTGGGGCCAGGTTTTTTCACAGGCTCACCTGTGATTCTGTGGAACGGACCAAGACCGTGGAATAGCTCGAGTCTCTCCTCGGCAGGCTTGTATCCTTTGCCCTTTCTTGTGAGGACATGAACCAATGTGGGGCCTTTAAAATCTTTTACCCTGTTGAATGTGTCAATGAGCTGCTTAATGTTATGGCCGTGAATAGGACCAACGTACCTGAATCCAAGCTCCTCAAACATGAGGGTGGGGACTGCGAGGTTTTCAAGTGCTGCCTTTACCCTTCTTATGAGGTCTCTTGTGCGATAGGAGAGGGTGGAGCTTGGTAATTTCCCAAGGAGCTCCCAGACGTCTTCTTTCATTCTGTTGTAAATTCTCGAGGTTTTGAGCTTAACAAGATAGTTCGAAAGCGCTCCAATATTTTCTGCGATGGACATCTCGTTGTCATTTAAAATAACGATCATGTCGCGCTTCTGGGAGCCGATGTTGTTCAGAGCTTCAAAGGCCATGCCGCCGGTGAGCGCTCCATCGCCGATGATGGCCACTACTTTGAAGTCTTCGCCTTTCAGGTCTCTTGCTACTGCGATTCCGAGGGCAGCAGAGAGCGAAGTTGATGCATGCCCTGCACCGAAAATATCGTGAGGTGACTCATCCCTTTTGAGGAAACCGCTTATGCCTCCGTACTGGCGAATTGTATGAAAACTCTCACGCCTTCCTGTAAGAATCTTGTGTGGGTAGGCCTGATGCCCCACATCCCAGATAAGCTTGTCTACAGGGCTATTAAACACATAGTGTAAGGCTATGGTGAGCTCCACAGAGCCCAGGTTAGGTGCCACGTGCCCTCCCACTCTGGATAGAACATCGAGCATAAACTCGCGAATCTCAGCCGCGAGTGTTTCAAGCTCTTCATAACTGAGTTTTTTTACGTCCTCAGGTCCGTTGATCCTTTCAATTATTTTCTCTGCCATAACTAAAACCCCTCTTCCGTGGATTTCAACGAATTATAAATACATATGACATATATTTCAAGAAGCGTGGAAGGGGGGTGAAATGTGATTTTGGGGGTGTTTAAGCAAAAGCGATTTACTACCGATATTCAAAGCCTGTGAGGGAAGGGGATTCAGCTGGAAATCTTAAAATAAGATGTAAACCCTCACCCCACCCCTCTCCCGCAGAGCGGGAGAGGGAGGTTTATGGATTTTGATTGAAATTTTATCAGATGTGGCCCCTCACCTGACCTCTCCCCGCAACGAATTTGTGCGGGGAGAGGGAAAGTTTTTAGTTATCAAGCTCAATTTACCGGCCATCATAATTTTATCAATCACTTTGAGTGTCTTTTGCCAAGCTTTGATTTTATGGCCGAAAAAGGGAGGGGCATACCGCCCAGAAATCTCTAAAACTTAAAGACATAAAATCTATTCCTGGCCCTTTAAGCAAACAGTGATGTTTAAATGAGCCCCCTCTCCTTTGTTCCTTCCCCCGCAAGTATTTATGCGGGGGGAGGAGAATTCTTTTTGCCAGCAAAAATCAAGATTAAATGTGTTCCATCTAAAAATCCTTTTCAGACTTATGTTTGGAAGAAATTTCGGATGAGGCTCCTCTCTCCGCACATAAAAATTATGCGGGGAGAGGGAAAATCTTTTTGAAAAAAGAAAAATTTGGAGGCCAAAGTTACCACAAGCTCAGTTTATTGACCAACAACAGATAAGGCTTTTCGCAGGTAAATCATGTGATAAATTAATTTTAAAAATCGCGCAATTTAAAATTTTTAGGACGAGCTCAAGAACTCCAAAAACTGATTCTACGAGCCATGTACAGACACCTTAAAGTGGTTGAAAATCAAAAATTCCCCAAATTTTAGTCTCGACGAATGGCCTTTAAAAATTGCAGCCCCTTATATTCCTTATCTCTCAAAAAATTCTCTTATCTTCTCCACTACATAGGCTTTCTCCTCATCTGTTAACTCCGGGAAGATGGGGAGGGAGAGGACTTCCTTTGATGCCTTCTCTGATTCAGGCAGGTCGTCCTCTTTGTATCCAAGATACCGAAAAGCAGGCTGGAGATGTAAAGGTATTGGATAGTGGATTCCTACTCCTATCCCATTTTCAGAAAGAAAAGCTTTGAGTTCATCCCTCTTATCGGTCCTGATGGTGTACTGATGATAAATGTGATAATTCCCTTCACGTTCTACCGGCACCTGTACGACATCTTTTAAATTCTCATTATAAAAGGCCGCATTCTCCCTCCTCTTTTCGTTCCATCTATCAGTGTGTGGAAGCTTCACAAGGAGATAAGCGGCCTGAAGACTGTCCAGCCTGGAGTTGTATCCAAGATACTCATGGTGGTATTTCACTGATGAGCCGTGAACCCTCAGGGCCTTTGCCTTTTTATAAATTTCTTCGTTGTTGGTCACGACAAGTCCACCATCACCAAGGGCACCAAGGTTTTTCGTTGGGAAAAAGCTAAAAGTTCCGATATCACCAATCGTTCCCAATTTTTTACCCCCGTAGGTTGCGCCAATTCCCTGAGCAGTATCCTCAATCACATAAAGGTTGTGCTTTTTCGCAATTTCCATAATTTTGTCCATCTCTGCAGCCTGACCGTAGAGATGAACAGGTATAATGGCCTTTGTTTTCTCAGTTATGGCTTCCTTGATCAAATCCGGATTAATATTAAAGGTCTCAGGATCGATATCCACGAAAACGGGCTTTGCGCCGAGCATGGCAATTGTCTCTGCCGTGGCAATAAATGTAAAGGGTGTTGTAATCACCTCGTCACCGGGCTTGATGTCAATGGCTGAGAGTGCAATGCTCAGGGCATCAGTTCCATTGCCAACTCCCACAGCATACTTTACGCCTAAATAATCTGCTACTTTCTCTTCAAACTCAGCGACCCAGGGACCGAGGATGAATTTACCGGACTTTATCACTTCCTCGGTGGCCTTCATCAATTCATCCATAATTTCTTCATGCTGTCTATTCAACGTAAAAAGTGGCACGTTCATTTTTAATCCTCCTAAATTTTTTCGGGAGACAAACTCCCCTCCTACAAAGCCGAAATAATGATTTCAAACACCTTCTGCGGGAAGAGTCCTAAATAGAAAATGAAAATCACTGCAATCCACATCACTGACCTGAGAAATGGGAAGTATGGAATTGCAAGCTCTTCCCTTGTGTCCATCATGTACATAAATACTACCACCCTGAGATAGTAATAAGCCGAGATAGCACCGTTAATGAAACCGAAGACCACAAGCCAGATGTGATTGGTTTTCGCAGCAGACATGAAAACGTAAAATTTGGAGATGAAGCCCGATGTGGTGGGGATACCTGTCAATGAAATCATGAAAATTGCCATCATAAATGCAAGAATGGGAGATGTTCTTGAGAGCCCGGCATAATCCTCCAAATTCGAATGTGAATCCCCGAGCATGGAAATAATGGAAAATGCTCCAAAAACCATAAATGTGTAGGAAAGCATATAGAAAACGATAGCCGCATAAGCCTGCTGATTGGCAGACACCACCGCTACAAGAACATATCCTGCATGGGCAATTGTGGAGTAGGCAAGCATCCTCTTTAGATTGCGTGTCTTAAGCGCGGCAAGGTTACCCCAGAACATGGTCAGGACTGCAAGATACGCAAAGATGGATGACCAGAGCTCAGGATGTGATTGATACCCGTTTAGCATAATTTTCAGGATTATTGCAAATCCTGCGGCCTTTGGACCTGCGGATATAAAGGCAACAACCGGTGCCGGTGCACCTTCATAAACATCAGGTGTCCACATGTGGAAAGGAATTGCCGCTACCTTAAATGCAAGTCCCACAAGGATGAGAACAACTGTCACAATAAGTGCAGGCTTAATACCTGTAAGCCCGGACGCAAAGAGCTTGTTTGAGATTTCAGAGATGTTTGTGGTCTGGAAAACCACATAGGTGAGCACAATTCCAAACAGGAAAAATGCCGATGAAAACGCTGCAAGCAGATAGTATTTCATTGAGGCCTCAGCCACAAATTCCTTTTGCTTCAAAATTCCGATTAAACCAAGGAGAGAGAAGCTCAACGTCTCAAGAGAGAGGAAAATCATAAAGAGGTCAATGGATTTGGCCAGCAGCATCATTGCAATGAGCGATGTAAGAATGAAGAAATAAAACTCGCCCGAGATTTCGACAAAATAGTCAAAGGAAAGCAAAATCAGAAGAATTGCTCCGATGAAAAACACAAGATCAAAGGTCCTATCAAAGGGACCAACTTTTACCATTCCGAAAAAGCCCACGCCTGCATTCCTGAACATTGAGAGGTCATAAAAAAGGGCAAGCAAAATACCAAGAATGGTCACTGTTCCAGTAAACTGAAGCCTTCTTGGTGTAAGAAACTCTATGATCAAAACGAGTGCAGCAGTGATGGAAAGAATGATTTCTGGCAAAAGGATATGGGCATTCATCTTGCATTCCTCCTGTTAATGGAAACCATCTCATTGGGCTTGATAAGCTCCTTTAACCTGTCTGCGTTCTGCGCGCTTTTAATCTGGTATATCACAGCGTGGGCCGAAGGTTCGGTCATTTTGAGATAGGGCTTGGGATAAACTCCAATCCAGAAGATAAAGACGAGTATCGGTGCGAGCACAAAGAATTCTCTTAAAGAGATGTCCGGCAGACCCAGATTTTTCTCCTTAACTTTGAGGAATACAACTCGCTGGAACATTGTGAGCATATAGACCGCGGCAAAAATGATACCAAGGACAGCAAAGAACGCGGCAACTTTTGTTGCTTTAAACGCTCCAAGCATCACGAGGAATTCTCCGATGAAACCGTTCAGTCCCGGAAGCCCAATTGATGAAAGCATTACGATTCCAAAAATGGTTGAAAATACTGGCATAACCTTTGCCAGGCCGCCAAATTCTTCAATAAGCCTCGTGTGACGCCTCTCATAAAGCATTCCAACTATGAAAAACAGGGCACCTGTGGAAAGACCGTGGTTAACCATCTGAATGATTGCACCCTGCGTGCCGTACATGTTGAATGTGAAAATTCCAAGCACGATGAATCCGAGATGTGCCACGGATGAGTAGGCAACCAGTTTCTTCAAGTCCTTCTGCACCCATGACATAAAAGCCCCGTAGATGATGCCAATGATACCAAGTGCCATGAAAAACGGAGCATAATGCAGGGCCGCCGCTGGAAATAGAGGAAAGGCAAATCTCAAGAAGCCGTAAATGCCCATTTTAAGCAAAACACCTGCGAGCAGTACAGAGCCTGCTGTAGGTGCTTCGACGTGGGCATCTGGAAGCCACGTATGGAACGGGAAAATTGGCACTTTGATGGCAAATGCTATGGCAAAGGCCAGGAAGAGCTTCTTCGCAAGCCCGTAAGGAACATTTAACCTGTAAAGTTTCAAAAGATCAAATGTGTAAATTCCTGTCTGCTGATGGTTGTAGAAGTACAAGACAAGGATTCCAGTGATTAAAAGGGCACTTCCGGCCATGGTATAGATCACAAACTTAAATGCCGCATAGACCCTTCTTTCATGCCCCCATATTCCAATCAAAAAGTACATTGGAATGAGCATCAACTCCCAGAAGAGGTAAAAGAGAAGCAGATCAAGCGAGGCAAAAACACCGATCATGCCCGTTTCCATAAGGAGCATGACGATGACATATTCTTTAGCCTTGTGGGTGATGTAGTTGTAGGATGAAAGAATTCCAAGGGCTGTCAAAAATGTTGTGAGGAGAATCAATATCAAGCTCATTCCATCGATTCCGATGTGGTAGCTTGCCCCGATGGCAGGTATCCATTGATAAATGTGCTCATGCTGGAACCCGTAAAGGCTAAATTTAAAGTCCTTGAGGAGGAAAAGTGAAAACAGGAATTCGATGAGGGTAATAAGCAGGGTATAATCAAAGAGCATTTTCTTATTTTTCGGACTCATGAAAAATATCGGTATCGCGCCAATTACCGGAAAAAATATCACAAGACTAAGTAAATCGAGTTTCATTCACATTCCTCCTATTTTAGTAATTGCAACCACATGATTAAGGTTGCCGCAAATACGATCCACAGCATATAGGTTTTTACCGCGCCGGTTTGAATCTTGTTTAAAACCGCACCCGTTGCCCTGTTTACCCACGCAACTCCATTCACAGTTCCATCAATCAGGATACGATCAACAAGCTTGAAGAGAATAATTGCAAGGTAGTAGATGGGCTTCACTATAAAGATGTTGTAGATTTCATCCACGTAGTACTTTCCTTTAAGGAGCTTGTAGATGGGCTTGAATGCGCGCGCCATGCCCACCGGTGAAGGTATTCTCTTCATGTACATTGACCATGCGAGGAGAATGCCCGCAACACCAAAGATGAGCGGTAGCCATTCCTGCCATGCCGCAGGCTCAAAATGGACACCGTGCTCCGCATAGTGTAATGATGGGGCAAGGAATTTGAAGAATGGACTTGCATCCTCGCCTATGCCAACCCATCCAGCAGATATTGCCCCTATTGCGAGTATCCAGAGCGGAATTGTCATTACAGCCGGGGATTCATGGGCATGCTCGTAAAGCTCCCTGTCCCTTGGCTCTCCAAAGAAAACCATGAAGATAAGCCTGAACATATAAAAAGCCGTCATGAACGCAGTGATTGTTCCAACCCACCAGATCGTGGTATGGCCACGAACAAGAGCCTCTTTCAAAATAGAGTCTTTAGAATAAAATCCTGCAAGCGGGGGAATCCCTGAAAGCGCAAGGGCTCCGATGATGAATGTTATGCCCGTGTGGGGCATTTTCTTGAATAATCCACCCATTTTCTGCATGTTGAGCTCGCCGTGAAGGGCATGCATCACACTTCCTGCTGTTAAGAACAGGAGCGCCTTGAAGAATGCGTGTGTGTAAAGGTGAAAGATTCCCGTTGCATAAGCTCCTACCCCAACGCCGATAAACATGTAACCAAGCTGGGAAATTGTGGAGTAGGCAAGGACTCTTTTTATGTCGTCATTCACAAGTGCTATGGATGCGGCAAAGATGGCAGTGAAGGCCCCGATGCTCGCCACAGCATTTGCAATTGAGCCATGAGCAGAATACAGTGCACTGCTTCGAGCCACCATATAAACACCGGCAGTAACCATAGTTGCAGCATGGATCAAAGCGGAAACAGGAGTGGGACCTTCCATCGCATCAGGGAGCCATACATAGAGTGGGAACTGGGCCGATTTCCCTATCGCACCCATGAAAAGGAAAAATGTTATAGAGCCGACGATTACCGCTGAAAGCTGTGGTGCTGCTGCAAAGACCGTCTTGTAGTCCACAGCACCCACAGCAAAAAACATGGTGAAAATTCCGAGAATGAAGCCAGCATCACCAATTCTATTGACAATAAATGCCTTCTTTCCAGCGTCCGAGGCACTCTTTTTCTCGTACCAGAATCCGATTAAGAGATACGAACAGAGTCCCACAGCCTCCCATCCGACAAAGAGGAGGACATAGTTGTTTGCGAGAACAAGCATGAGCATTGAGAAAACAAAGAGGTTGAGATATGCAAAATAGCGTCTATATCCGGGATCACCGTGCATGTACCCAATGGAGTAGATGTGGATGAAGAATGAGACTGTGGTCACCGTGGCAATCATCACAGCTGAAAGCGGATCGAGCATCAGGCCAAAGTGGACGTTGAAATCCTTAACAGGTATCCACTGCCAGAGATTGACATTAAGCGTGTTCCCAGCCATTACAAATTTCAGCAGGTAAAGTGCCCCGAGCCAGGAAATTCCTATTGCCGGAACTGCAACCCAGTGGGCATATTTTTTAAAGGGTGAGCCAAAGACACCGTTGATAATAGCCCCTAAAAGTGGCACAAACAGCGTGATTAATAAAATCGTTTCCATTCCATTTACCCCTTTAAGGATTTGAATAAATCAACATCCACAGTTTTCTTAACCCTCATGAGATTTATTGCCAGCCCGAGCCCAACAGCGACTTCCACCGCCGCTACAACAAGGATTAAAAGGATCAGAACCTGAGGATTTGTGTCATTGGAGTATTTCGCAAGGCCTATAAGGGTTAGGTTGATTGAATTTAGCATGAGCTCAAGACTCATCAAAATGTAAATCAAGTTGCGCCTGAAAAGAACACCGAGGGCACCGACAAAGAACAAAATCACGCTAACCAGTAAATAGTCGTTAAAACCAAGCATCTAAACCTCCTTTTTCGCGAAGATGAAAGCAAGGACAACACCTACAAGCAGAAGTATCGAAGCAACCTCAAATGGCAACAAGTATTTTGAGAAGAGGGCATCACCTATCCCGGCAGCACTCGTGTCAAAGTAAGGAGCCTTTGGAATGAGGTGCAGCACCGATTTTGCCAGCCCGTAGAGAACTCCAAGGGCAAAAAATCCAAGAAGGATAATACCGGTAAAACTCCTGACCGTTATGTCGTAATCCGGAGACTCTTTTTTCAATCCGAGGAGTATGATAACAAAGGCAATCATTACAATGATTCCACCAGCATAGACGATTATCTGGACAAAACCGAGGTATTCAGAGCCCGCAAAGAAAAAGTCAAGTGCAATAGTCAGGAAAAAGAGGAGCAGGGAGAGGGCACTCCTCAAAGGATTTTTCCCAAAGATCACACCAAGTGCAAAAATTAAGCTAAAAAGGGCATTTATGTAAAAAACTGTTTTCATATAGCCTCCTAAATGTAGATTCTCAAAATTGCCGTCAAAGCAATGTTGAGAAGCGCAAGAGGAATTAGCACCTTCCAGCCCACAGAAATGAGCTGGTCAAATCTAAACCTCGGATAGGTCCAGCGTATCCACATAAAGACGAAGAGCACAACGAATGTTTTGATGGCAAACCAGACAAATCCCGGTAACCAGGGGCCCTGCCATCCGCCGAGGTATAGTGTGGTGATAATAGCACTCATGGCCGTGAGATTTGCGTATTCACCTAAATAAAAGAGCGCGAATTTCATCGAACTGTATTCGGTGTGGTAACCGGCCACGAGCTCAGCCTCCGCCTCGGGTAAATCAAAGGGAATCCTGTTTAGCTCTGCCAGTGCTGCAATGAAGAATACGATAAAGCCGATAAACTGAGGGATAATGTTCCACACCACATGCTGAGCCTCTGTTATCTTAACAAGTGACATCGAGCCATTCCAGAGCACGACTCCCACAAAGGCCAGCGAAAGTGCGACCTCGTAGCTGATCAGCTGGCTTGCCACGCGAAGCCCACCAATCATTGAGTACTTTGAATTTGAGGATATTCCTGCAAGCAGGACACCGTATGTGTTAATACCTGAAATTGCGAGTAAGAGAAGAATTCCCACATTTATGTCCGAGAGGAAGAAACTTTTAGAAAATGGGATAATGACAAAGGGCATGACTGCCATAGTCATGGTAATGGCAGGTGCAATGATGTAAAGGAGCTTGTCAACATGTGCTGGAATTACGTCCTCTTTGAAGAACAATTTTATTCCATCGGCAATGGGCTGAAGTAATCCCCAGGGACCCACTCTATTGGGTCCGAGTCTTTCCTGGATGTAAGCGACCACTTTCCTCTCCATCAAAGTGAGGTAAGCCACCACACCTAACATTCCCCCGATTACAATGGAGATTTTTACCACAAGGATTAAAACGTCTTTTAAAGCCATCTATAATCCTCCATTCTCTAAAAATCTTGCCAAATTTTATTGGTGCCCGCGCAAACTATCAAGAAATACAAACGAGAAAATTCTTGAATTTCTGGTAAATTTTCCAGCACAATTAACTCTATGCGATTTAAGATTTATTTCATCGAAAGAGAGCAAGTTGCGGTAAGCTTTGACGGTAAGCTTTTTGTTATCAATCCGGCTGAGAGTGTGTTAGTTGGGGGCCGCGCAAGAAGTGCGCGGCCCCCAACAAGCGAAAGAAAATCCAGTAATTCAGGACCTTCCAAACAGGCAAATTTTACTGGAAAAGTTGACTGCGCTATCTCTCCGGTAAGGGAAAATTTTGTCGTTTTTACGGGAGAAGTGAAGGAATCTTCGTGGAAAGTTCTTTACCCTTCAATGCATGAGATAGAAAAGGAAGAGGATGGAATACTTGGTTTACACCTTGATGAAGAGCTCTCGGTAAAGTTCTACGTGGATGCAAAAGAGGACTCTGCATTTCTGATAAAGCAGGGGAAATTTCGGATTTTTTATGCAAATAGCCGCTATTTGAGTAGTGTGGATTCGCTGGAACTTGCGATAAGAGACATAAAAAAGTTCTTCGTCAGAAAGTTAGATTTTGCGTTCTTACCCCTGGATGTTGAGACTCCCAAAGTCATAGACTTCCTCTCAAAGGTTAAGCCAAAATATCTCATTCCCCTGCTACCGGGTGGTAACCCCGGAGTAGTGGAGGATTTTGTGAAGGATTACCAGTTTATTCATACCTCGGTTTTACTTTACAGCGGGAATTGCGAAATATTCGAATTCAATCTTATTTGACAGGATTTATCACGTAAAAGTATAATTTGCACCATGTTATTCCGCAGGAAGAAGAAAGAGCTAAAGATAGAAAAGAGAGATGTTCCCAAAGATATATTTGTTAAGTGCCCATCCTGTGGTGAGATTATTTACCGCAACCAGCTTGAGAAAAACCTTCATGTTTGCCCTGTTTGCAACTATCACTTCCGTATTCGCGCAACAGATTTTGTGAAAATTCTTCTCGATGAAGGTGAATTTGAGGAAAAGATCGGGGAGAACCTTGAGACAGTGGATGCCCTTGAATTTCCAGATTACAAGGCAAAGCTTGAGAAATCAAAGAAAAAAACAGGTTTAAAGGAAGCAGCTATTGCCGGCACAGGTAAGATTGGTGGTTTTAAGGTTGTTCTCTTTGTGACAGACTTCGGCTTTCTCGGTGGCAGTATGGGGTCAGTTTATGGTGAAATTTTCTATCGTGCAGCAATTCGGGCCGTGGAGCTTGGAGTTCCCCTGATTTCCCTCACATCTTCTGGCGGTGGGGCGAGGATGCACGAGGGAATTTTCTCCTTAATGCAGATGGCGAAAACAACTGTGGGTGTTACGAAATTGGAGGAGGCCAAGATTCCATTTATCTCAGTGCTTTCCGACCCGACCATGGGGGGGGTTATGGCCTCTTTTGCAGCCCTCGGTGATATTATTATAGCTGAACCCCGTGCGCTTTTAGGTTTTGCCGGGCCAAGAGTTATTAAGCAAACCATTGGTGAAGATTTACCGGAAGGATTTCAGACCTCAGAATTTTTGCTTGAGCACGGGATGATCGACATGGTTGTGGATAGGAGACAGCTCAAGGATACTCTGGTCAAGGTGCTTGACCATCTTTTAAAGGGAGAAT
>JALXCE010000082.1:0-1990 GCA_026991055.1 Caldifarciminota bacterium
GATATTTCTATCCTTGCGGATATTGATACGCCTTACGTTGAACTTGAGAAGCTTATATCGAGCTTCAAATCACCACTTTTGCGCAATTTCAGGCTCCTGGATATTTATACAGGAAAGCCTTTACCTCAGGGCAAAAAGAGTTTAACATTTACTCTTGAATTTCAGTCTGAGGAAAGAACCCTGAGCGACGAAGAAGTTGACAGGGAATTTGAAAAGCTTATTGCTCTTTTGAAAAATTCGGGCTATCAGGTTAGAGGAATTGACGATGTCGCGTGAGCTTTTGAAAAAACTTGACCAGAGGATCGAAGAGCTGATTAACGAGGTTAAAGAGCTACGTCACGAGAATGAGAAATTGCGCGAAGAGAAAGACAACCTCCAGCGCCAGAAGGAGAAACTTGTTAGAACTGTGAATAAACTTGAAAAAGAGTTGAATAGAATTTCCATTAAACTTTCGATGTTTGAGAGATCATGAGCGAGGCACATCTGAAAATTTACGATATGGAAATTCCCGTGAAGGCAGACCTCGAGCCAAACGAATTGGAGAAGATAAAGGAGTACATCGAGGACTGGATAAAGGAAGCTGAAGAGGCGATGAAATCCTCTGAACACTTCAGCCGTGTGGCGACGGTATTGATTGCATTTTTAAACGCCTCGATAGAGTGCTATAAAAACAAAGAAGAACTAAAATTTCACGAAGAGAGCATCAAAAGGATGCTCGAAAAATTAGAGGAAGTTAGATGATTTTGTTTTTAGGAGGTGAAAATAATTGGATCTCTTTGGAGTTAAAAAACAGGATGGGATTGCTCCCCTTGCCAAAAGGATGTTGCCTCAAACCCTTGATGAGTTTGTGGGGCAGGAGCACATCCTCGGAGAGGGCAGGCCCCTGAGGAAGCTCATTGAAGAAGACCGCTTGATTTCTGCTATCTTCTATGGGCCTCCCGGAACGGGAAAATCCTCACTTGCAAAAATTATTGCAAACCGCACAAAGTCTCCGTTTGTTTATATCAATGCGGTTGAGTCCAATGTCTCTGAATTAAAAAAGAAAATCTCATTTGCCGAGAAACACTACCAGATGACCGGCAATAGAGCCGTCCTGTTCGTTGACGAGGTCCACAGATTCAACAGGCTGCAGCAGGAGTATTTACTCCCATCAGTTGAAAGGGGGTCTCTAACTTTCTTGGGCTCCACTGTCCAAAATCCATTTTTTGCTATTTCCAAGGCACTGATTTCAAGGACCCTGGTCTTCGAATTTAAACCCTTGAAGGTGGATGAACTTAAAACAATAATGGAACGTGCAGTAAAAGATGAGGAGCGGGGCATCGGCAAACTCAGACTCACCTTCACTGAACGTGCCCTTGGAAAGATAGCCATTGCCGCAGAGGGGGACGCGCGAAGGGCACTCAACTATCTGGAGCTGGTTTCTATTATCGCAGGGAAACAGCATATTGACGATAATGACGTTGATGCAATTCTCACCCATACCTTTCATTATGACCGTACCGGGGACGAGCACTATGACATGATTTCCGCATTCATAAAGTCTATACGTGGCTCTGACCCGGATGCAGCTATGTACTGGATGGTGCGCATCCTTGAATCCGGTGAGGACCCACGGTATATATTAAGACGCGTTCTCATACATTCTGCCGAGGACATCGGGCTTGCTGATCCTATGGCTCTTGTGGTTGCTTCATCTGCACTCACAGCCTTTGAAATGGTGGGCAGACCCGAGGGGGACCTGATAATCTCGGAAGCTGTTTTATATCTTGCAACTGCACCAAAATCCAATACCGTTTACAGAGCCCTGAAAAAGGCTCATGAAGTCGTGAAAAACTATCCGAGGGAAGAAGTCCCTCAGCACCTCAAAGACTCACATTACAGTGGTGCAAAAAAACTTGGACATGGCGAAGGATACATATATCCTCATGGACATGAAGGGGAGATCGAGCAGGATTATCTCCCGCAGAATCTAAAAGGCGTGAAAATATTT
>JALXCE010000082.1:2000-2239 GCA_026991055.1 Caldifarciminota bacterium
GTATATATTAAGACGTGTTCTCATACATTCTGCCGAGGACATCGGGCTTGCTGATCCTATGGCTCTTGTGGTTGCTTCATCTGCACTCACAGCCTTTGAAATGGTGGGCAGGCCCGAGGGGGACCTGATAATCTCGGAAGCTGTTTTATATCTTGCAACTGCACCAAAATCCAATACCGTTTACAGAGCCCTGAAAAAGGCTCATGAAGTCGTGAAAAACTATCCGAGGGAAGAAGTCC
>JALXCE010000083.1 GCA_026991055.1 Caldifarciminota bacterium
TTGTTCTTGTGGGTGGCTCAATTATGAAATTGGGATCGTATTCAATGCTTGTGTTGGTAACATCATCGTAAATTCCAACGGTAAAGTGATTCTTGGGGTTGTCTTTTTTCATCTCATCGAAGATACCCTTAACCATTGCAGGTGTGAACTCTTTGGAGGAGAGACCGTATCTGCCACCGATGACTCTGGGTTTCTCTTTGAAGTGGGCAAATCCTTCCTGGTAGGCGAGCTGTATGGCGTTGACCACATCTTCGTAAAGAGGCTCACCAATGGAGCCTGGTTCCTTTGTCCTGTCCAGGGCGGCAATTGTGTGAACTGTAGGTGGAAGCGCCTTTATGAAATCTTTTACTGAGAATGGGCGGTAAAGCCTGACCTTGATGACTCCTACCTTTTCGCCTTTACTGGCAAGATATTCAACAGTCTCATGAACAGTCTCGGCACCTGAAGCCATTATGACGATCACTCTTTCGGCGTCTTCTGGCCCTTCGTACTGGAAGAGATAGTACTGACGCCCCACGATCTCAGCAAATTTGTTCATTACTTTCTGAACGATTTCTGGTGTCTTCAAATAGTATGGATTAACAGCCTCGCGGGCCTGGAAATAAGTATCAGGATTGTGGGAAGTTCCTCTAATGAATGGATTATCAGGATTTAATGCCCTTGCCCTGTGGGCGCGGACAAGGTCATCATCAATCATTGCCCTCATGTCATCGAGGGACAATTTCTCAATCTTAGAAATCTCGTGGGAAGTTCTAAAGCCATCAAAGAAATGTAAGAATGGGACTCTTGATTCCAGAGTTGCTGCCTGGGCAATGAGCGCAAAGTCCATTGCCTCCTGGACAGATCCTGAAGGCATGATAGCGAATCCTGTCTGTCTTGTTGCCATAACGTCGGAGTGCTCTCCAAAGATACTCAACGCGTGCGTTGCAACAGTTCTTGCGGCGATATGGAATACCGTGGAATTCAGCTCGCCGGCTATTTTAAACATATTTGGAATCATTAATAAAAGTCCCTGTGAAGCGGTAAAAGTGGTGGTGAGGGCACCTCTCTGAAGAGAGCCGTGTACTGCACCGGAAGCGCCACCTTCACTCTGCATCTCGGTCACACGAGGTACCGTACCCCAGATATTGGGCCTGCCTTCTGCAGACCATGCATCTGCATGCTCACCCATTGGAGATGATGGGGTGATGGGGTAAATCGTAATAATTTCGTTTGTGTGATAGGCTACATACGCTGTAGCTTCGTTGCCATCCATTGCAACAATTTCACGTTTCATTGTCTCTAACCTCCGGTAGTAACAGTTTTTCTAATTTTAAACCACGAAAGCTGAAATTTCACGGACTAAATTGTATGATTTCACAATTGAATATATGTGGAATTTGCTATTGATTCTCATAATCTCGCAGACCTATTCAATCGATGGGAATAGAGTTGTCTCCGATTCGCTCATAATTCAAAGAATTGCCCATGATTCCACTGACCGGGAAATAGCGGAAGACATACTCAATCTTTACCTTGACTACGGGTTCCCTTTTGCCAGGGTGAAGATCAGGAGATCAGGAGATTCTGTACATATTGCGATAAAGGAAGGCCCACTCGTGCGGCTCGAGGGAATTGAAATTCAACCTCAAAAGTACCGAGGCATCAAGCAAATTTTACCAGCACTGAAGGGAAAAATTTTCCGAACAGATGTGCTTAAAACAATAAGCTCAAGGATCAACTCTGTTGGCTTTATAAAATTTCAGGGGATTGAATTTAGAAAGGGAGAGAGCGGGATAATCCTTGTTGCTCGTGTCAAAAAGATTGATAGCCCCGCGAAATTTTTAATGAGCCTATCCATTGCAAATAGGAAGTTAGTGGGTTTTTCGGATTTTACCTTAAAAAACTTATTTGGCAGACCTGGATTCTTCTCGCTACAATACTCACAAATTGAGGAGGGGGCAAGGGATATCTTGCTGAAGTTTGACCTTCCTTACATCAAAGGCTCTCCTCTGGGACTTTATGCAGGCTATCACAATATTTTATCACATGCAGGCTTTTCCATAATTTACAGAGCCGGATATGATTTCAGGTCAGAGCACATTCGTTTTTCAAATGGCATTATGGCAAATGAGACTCCAGATGGACGGGACTACTTTGCAGAATTTGCGGGGGAAGGGGATTTCTATGCCGGCAGGCTAAATTTACTCAGTCGGTTGATTTACAGACGTGGGAGATATAGAGGGACCATGAGGGTTGAGGCTCATCCTGGAATAATTGGTTTGTACTTTTATGGATTTCGCACCCGTGGGGCTGAATTTGACGCCGAAAATCTTGGAGGACCTGCTCTTTTGCATGGCTACCCATACGGCTTTCTAAAGGCCACAAACGGCGAGGTTATCAAGGTAGATGTCAGGCTCTACAGGTGGTTCGGTGTTTTCGCGAGTCTCGGATATATTGAGGGTGAGAGATATCTAAACTATGGAATCTCAATTCTTGCCCCCCGTGGCCAGATTTATTACGGATTGCGTCCGGGTGTTGATTTCTACAATGGGATACTTACGGTTTCTTTGAAAATCGCATTGTGAGTTGTATAATTCACCCATGAGATTTCTGGAATTTCAGGCCAAGCGTCTCCTTGAATCTCACGGCATAAAAATTCCCAGATCAGTTTTGTATGGTGAAAAGATGCCCGATTTCACTCCCCCCTTTGTCCTAAAAGCCCAGATTCCATCAGGGGGCAGAGGAAAGGCGGGGGGAGTGCTTTTTGCGGAGGATGAAAAGGAGTTAAAAGACAAAGCCGAATCTCTTCTCAAAGGCTCCATAAAAGGGTTTCCCGTAAAGCATGTCCTCGTTGAAGAGAAGCTCAGGATAGAGCGTGAATTTTTTGTATCTTTTATGATAGATGCATCGGTTAAGCGCGAAATCCTGATATTTTCATCCGAAGGTGGAGTGGATATCGAGGAGCTTGCGAAAAGGGAGCCTCGAAAGATCAGACGCCTTGAAATTCATCCCTTCTACGGGCTTCAGGATTATGAGGTGCGAGAGATTCTGGATGTCACCGGCAAAAATCTTCTCAAGCTTAGCTCACTTATTTTAAAGCTGTATCAAATATTTCATGAGCTTGATGCCACAATTCTTGAGGTAAATCCACTTGTCCTGACAGAGGACGGGGATTTTGTAGTCGCGGATGTACACCTTGAGATCGAAGATGAGTCCCTGAAGAGACATCCAGAGCTTGGGGATATGGTCAGCCACTATGAGGAGTTTATTGGCACACGCGAGATGACGGAAATGGAAAAACGTGCACGGGAAATTGACAATCTTGACCACAGAGGAGTTGCAGGTAGATTTATTGAGTTTGACGGGAATCTCGGGCTTTTAATCGGTGGAGGTGGAGCGAGTCTGACAGTTTTTGATGCCATAAGAAAGTATGGCGGAAAACCTGCCAATTACTGTGAAATAGGTGGAAATCCGAGTGTGAAAAAGGTTGCGGAATTGACGAAGCTGTTGCTTTCAAAGCCCGGCGTGGAAAAAATTGCGGTGATCATGAATGTGGTGTCCAATACGAGAGTTGACCTTGTCGCGAGGGGTGTGATTAAGGGAATTCTTGAGAACGGAAAGGACCCGAAGGATGTTATAACAGTTTTTAGAATCCCCGGTGCATGGGAGGACGAAGGATTCAAAATTCTTAAAAAATACGGAGTAAAGTATCTAACCAGGGAGTACTCCCTGGATGATGCAGCAAGAATGGCGGTTCAGGGATGGCAATCTTAATTGACGAAAATACTCGTGTATTAGTTCAGGGTATAACAGGCAGGGAAGCTGCCACATTTGTTAAGGACATGCTCGACTACGGAACACCGGTCCTGGCAGGTGTCACACCGGGCAAAGGCGGGCTATCGGTTCACAGTGTCCCTGTATTTGACACAGTCAAAGAGGCGGTATCAAGAACCGGAGTGAATACAAGTGTCGTGTCAGTTCCACCATTTTTTGCGAGATCTGCAGTCATGGAGGCCGTGGATAATGGGATTAAATTGGTCGTAGTGGTGACAGAGCGAATCCCCCAGCACGATGTGGTTGAATTTCTCGAATTTGCCCGTATCCATGGGACGACTGTTGTAGGGCCCAATTCCCTCGGAATTATTAATCCCGGTGTGGCAAAAGTAGGGATGATTGGTGGTCGAAGCGAAGATACCCACAAATCCTTTAAAAAGGGTGTGGTGGGCGTGGTTTCCCGCTCAGGTGGTATGACAACAGAAATCTCCAACCTTCTAACCCACAGCGGGTTGGGAGTTTCGACTGCATTCTCCATTGGTGGAGACCCATTGATTGGTTTTACCATTAAAGATGCCGTGATGAAGTTTGAAGAGGATGAAGAGACCCGCGCTATCGTTGTTTTCTCTGAGCCCGGTGGGACTCAGGAGGAAGAGCTTGCGGAGTATGTGAAAGAGCACGGTTTGAAGAAACCCATTGTGGTGTTTATTGCAGGCAGGTTTGCCGATGAATTTCAGGGGGTAAGATTTGGCCATGCTGCCTCAATAGTGCATGGTGAGAAAGGTAGTCCGAGGCACAAGATAGAGGTTTTAAGAGAAGCTGGCATTCCGGTAGCAGATTCGCTCAATGAGATAGTCGAAATTTTGAGGGAGAAAATTTGAGATGGGCATTTTTATCGATGTTTTGGTGGATGAGAACCTGTGTGAATTTTCTAAAGGGTGTGATAAGTGTATCACAATCTGCCCGGTAGATATTTTTTACAATCAATCTGGAAAGTTAGGGATAAAAGATGAGGATGAATGTACCCTCTGTGACCAATGCTTAGAAGTTTGCCCCACAAATGCAATTAAAATTGTGAAAAAATATTAACTCCTTCGAAAGCCCCCAATCGAATTGAGTCCTAAGTTCCTGTGAAAATCCATAAATCCCCCTCTCCCACGAAGTGGGAGAGGGCTGGGGTGAGGGCAACATCTTGAATTTTTTAAGATTTCAGGCGGAAGACCCTCTTCCTATACTCATTTCCACAAACAAAGTTTTTGAAAGTGGAAAGCGGTTTTGCTGATTTGCAGGAGTGAGGTGAAAATTAGCACAAAAAGGAAGTTCTTCTTGTATTTCGATTGCTTTCTTCAGCGAGGGAGGTGAGATTATAAGCGTATGTTGAAGGAATTGCTGTCTTGACTGTGGAAATTTAAAGTCTGCTCAGGGGCTAACTTGAAATCTTCAGAAATGTAGGTTTCAGCCAGCGTCAAATGTATCAATCAAGGTGAGGAATTGAAGTTAAGGAGGGTTAGAGTAAAAAGGTGCGGCGGCCCTTCGGGCCGCCGCACCTAAAAATTACTTTCGCATTCCAAATACTTACTTTCCTAATTTCTCCTTCATCAAAGTTGCAACCTCTGCAGGCTCGGCTGCAACTGGCACACCAACTGCATTGAATGCCTTTATCTTTTCCTCTGCAGTTCCAGAGCTACCGGATATGATAGCTCCCGCATGCCCCATCCTCTTCTCAGGTGGAGCTGTACGTCCAGCAATAAATGCTACTACCGGCTTGTTGAATTCCTCTTTAATGTATTCTGCGGCATCCTGCTCATCGGTACCGCCGATTTCACCTATTAGCACGACTCCCTCGGTCTCAGGATCATCCTTAAACAGCTTCAAAAGATCGATGAATTTAGAGCCGATTATAGGGTCACCACCTATCCCAATAGCTGTGGACTGACCAAGGTCGTTCGCAGTTAGATGACTCACTATTTCATACGTTAGGGTTCCACTTCTCGAGATCACTCCAATAGGACCCCTCTTGAAAATCTGACCGGGGAGAATTCCGAGTTTTGCCTCACCCGGTGTTATCAAACCAGGACAGTTAGGGCCAATCAATCTCGTTCCCTTTTCCTCAAGGAATCTCACGACTCTCAGCATGTCGTTTACAGGTATTCCTTCTGTAATTGCAACGACCAGCTCTATTCCCGCGTCGGCTGCTTCCATTATGGCATCTGCTGCAAATGGTGCAGGTACGAAAATAACAGAGGCGTTGGCACCGGTTTTATCAACTGCTTCGTGGACTGTATTGAAAACGGGGACGCCTTCAACTGTCATTCCGCCCTTACCGGGAGTTACTCCTCCAACAACGTTTGTCCCATACTCTTTCATTAATCTGGTATGGAAAGAACCGTCTCTACCGGTAATACCCTGCACTAATACCTTTGTGTCTTTTCCTACAAGTATTGACATTTACTTCCTCCCAATGAAATTTTGGAAATTGTAATTCTCATCCATTCCAAGTGTCAAGAAAATGTGAGCGTGTTCGGAAATGTGCCCCCTCCCATCCTCCCCCACGCACTTCGTGCGTGGGGGAGGAGACAGGTGGGGGAAATCCTTTTTAAAGTCTAATAATCTGAAATTTTCCAAACAGGCCTGGAAAATGGGTAGCTATACCGAGACCCATTAATTTCGGCCCAAAAAACCAACGCTATAAAGTAGTTCTTTAGCCGTGTCGTTGATTTCTGGAAAAATTCATGAGGCCTGATTTATACTACTAAAACGATGGAAATAGAGAAAATTTTTGGCGATAGATATTCAAAATCACCGGTGGAACTCATAGTTTATGAACGAGATGCGGGAATAGATGCTGGAAAACCCGATGCTGTAGTGTACCCTATAAATGAGGATGAAATAAGAAAGCTCGTTGAAATTGCACATAAAGAGGGATTAAAGCTTGTCGCTCGCACCTCAGGGACGAGTCTGTCCGGAGGCCCGGTTCCATACCAGGGAGGTATTGTAGTCAAATTCAGCAAAATGAACCACATCATCAGAACAGACTTCTTTGAGAGAAAGGCTGAGGTAGAGCCCGGTGTCATAAATCTGGAATTCAATGAGTTTTTAAACGATAAAGGATACTTTTTCCCACCTGACCCGGCGAGTCAGAAAGCGTCTGCCCTTGGTGGCAATGTTGCCGAGAATGCAGGGGGCCCCCTCTGCTTCAAGTACGGTGTCACAAGTCACTATGTATATGGCATAACAGCAGTTTTCCCGGATGGTAAGATTTACAAACTTGGAGGTCACACCCCTGAGGCCCCGGGCTACGACCTTGTCGGGTTTTTAACAGGCTCCGAAGGCACTCTTGCAATATTCACAAAGTTCATCCTGAAGTTTAATAAGCAGTTTCCTGCAAGGGGTACGTTGCTTGCCATTTTTGATGACCTCGGTGATGCGGCAAGGGGTGTTTCCATGATAATCGCCCGTGGACTCAAGCCTGCAACTCTTGAGCTCATGGACAGAAATATGATAAGGATTGTCGAAGATTACGTGAAAATTGGTCTTCCCACTGATGCAGATGCCATCCTGATAATTGATGTTGAGGGGTACGAGCCGAGCATAGAGCCCCAGGCAAAGAGATTGATGGAGACTCTCAAAGAGGCGGGCGCGAAGGAACTCAAATTTGCTGTAGACCCGGATGAAAGGGCATCCATCTGGCTTGCAAGGAAGAGCGCCGCTGGTGCAATTTCAAGGCTTAAACCTTTCCACTACATTGTGGATGTAGTGGTTCCCAGGAGCAAATTGCCGGTTCTCATCAAAAAGGCCCGTGAAATTGTGGAATCCTATGGTTTGACTGCTGGCACCCTTGCCCATGCAGGAGATGGTAACCTGCATCCAGAGATAATGCTTGATCTTGATGAAG
>JALXCE010000084.1 GCA_026991055.1 Caldifarciminota bacterium
TCCCCCTTTTTGGAAAACAGACGAATTCCACCATGTATGACAACACCTACGAGAGTTGCGAATACCGCGAGCCATCCGAGGATTTCGATGAGTTTGAATCTGTCTCTTCCGGGCATGTATATACCCTGCACATAGGCAAGTCTCCCGTTCTTAGCGTGACAGTCGGCACATTTCAGAGCCTTCTCCTTGGGCGAAACCTGGTGTGAAATTGTATAGAACTGCACTGTTTTGATAAATCCGTACTTTCCGCTCCATGGTAGTCCAGCATATTTCATTCCGGTTTCGATAGCCTTCTGCCAGTCGAAATCTGCCCAGAATGCGCCAGAGCCTTTAGGTCCAAAAAGATGCGGGATCACGAGTATGTTTTGAACAGGATCGTAAGGTTGTTTGGAAAAGTGTGCCTTAAATGGATAAATCTTGGAATTAGGATCGTTGGGACTACCGAGTGGTTTGTTGATATAAACTGCCTCTACGACTGAATCTCCAACATTGACCTTTATTCTCAGTGAATCGATTTTCTCTCCTATGTATCCATACTGGAAGTTACCGTTATACCACATGTAAATGGGCTTAACCATTCTTTTCCAGACAAGCGTTCCCTTCTCAGTTTTGTAAATTGGATAGCCTTCTGAATCATGCTTGTGAATCTTGTGTCCTTGAGCATCAAATTTTCCGGCTGTGGACCAATCCCACCACACATTAGTTTTTCTCTTCTTTGCAAAGTAAGGAATGTGACAGGTCTGGCATGCAACCTTGTTGGTATGGTTATTCAGAATTCTGCTCTTGTGGGGTCTTGTTCCGTGACAATTCTCACATCCGAGCATGTTCTTTGTTGGCTTGGGCAGGGCCAATCTGTGCTCGATTCCCGCTGATCTCTCATAGTATCTGCCGGCAACCATGTGCTGATGGATAGTATGACACTTTGTACAGGAGAAGTTCAATCCCTTTGCATCCATGTGGACATCTATATCCTTTGTCGGATTGAGAAGGTCAGAGGAGAGGTCTCCATGCTTCACATTGTCTCCGCCACCACCATAGAAGTGACATGCTCCACAGTTCTTTCTACCAGGCAAACCTACATGCTGAGCTATATAAGAAAGGTCGGGTGGAAGCCACTTTTTGCCAAGAAAGACCTTGGGCTTATAAACAGGATGTCCAGCACCGGCAGGAAATTTCTTATACTTTCCTGTCTGATCGTGGCATACAAGGCAGTCCACATTGTTCTCGTTTTTGAAATCAAAGTTCTTGTCCTTCCAGCCGTATCCGGCGTGACAGCTTGTGCACCGTGGTTCGTTAGAGAGTATTGAAATACAGAAGTTGTTGATAAAATAGCCCTTTCCGCGGTAGTGACCGTCTTTGTCCTTTGTGAGCCATGTCCAGTGGTATGTGTGCATCACCTGTTTTGCAGCCTGTGAGTGACACTGCAGGCATGCCTTGGTTACATCAGGACCGGTGGCGAAATGCTTTTGCAAAGCCTTGATTTTGCTGTGGTCCACAGTGAGTGGGGGAACATTTTTCGAGTTGAGGAGGTCAAGACTGTTGTACGGTGGAATCAGGTTGACCCCCTTGATACTTGCTGATTGCAGAAAGCCCCCAGCAAAAATCAAGGCCAAGACCACCCATTTAGTTTTTTTACCCTTCATATATTATGCCTCCTTGAGAATTTTTTATTCAAAGAACTATTTATTAAAAATCATCGATAAAATTTTACAACGCATATTGAATACCATCAAGGAATCTGGCTTTATTACTCCGGGTCGAAACTATGACTGCGGGTTTTTGATGTATACCTCACTCAAACCGTGACGTCTCACTCGAGTTACTTGTTCTATATCACCTGATGCCACTTTTGCGTCTATGTTTTTGTCTGACGGATTAAAAAGACGCACCTCCACCTGACCATCCCCCATTAAACGAATGGAATCGCTTACCAATGGTGAGGGTGATACCTCAAGCAGGGATATGTCTTCACGGTAGAATATTTCTCTAAGTGGATGGATAAATTCACGGTAGGTTCTTTCCGCGTCGCCCTGTACATAATCCCCCTCATGCGGGTAGATGGCAAACTTCATTCGAATCTCACCATAATCAAGCTCCGGGTATGGCCATACGGGGGCAGTTCTCACAAGCGTTACCCGTGGATAGCCCTTCTTGAAATCAAATCCATAGTTGGAGAATGTAAAAATGGAAACCCCGAACCTGCCATCACTTACATCTGCAAAACGTTTGAC
>JALXCE010000085.1 GCA_026991055.1 Caldifarciminota bacterium
TCTCTGACCTGTAACGTTGTAAAGATTTACACGCACTCTGGTCCTTGAAGACACAGCAAACTTGATGGTAAAGTCACCTCTGAACGAGACCACAGGCAGGATTTCAAATGACTTTAATCCAGCATCGGGAAGCTCGTTGACTCCTACATATACCACGTTTATGTCATTATCGTCGCGAGGATTGATATTGAAATTGCCTCTGATGAATCTAACATTTCCAGTCACTGCAACTGAATCCCCAACTGTTGGCACATAGTTATAAGCATTGGAATTATCCACATAGGCAACACCTGTACCATCATCTATCTGCCAGTTATTAGGATCGTTAGTAACCACTGCAGCTGTATATGTGGTGATAAGTACACTCTCAAAACTCTCTGCCACAGTATCGGCATTGAGATTCAGGTCTCCTGTGTGTACGAGGTAAGGTGTAACCGTATGACCAGATGAGACGGTCTCGTAATAAAGTATGTTCTCGAGTTCCGTCATTCCATTGTATTCACTAACTGTTCCAACCACGATCACGGAGTCACCACGGTTGGTGGTGTAGTTCATGTGAGAATCGAAAATCTGGATACCCGACCATGGCCCTGTACCTTGCTGGACAAAGTAAAACGGATACGGGAAGGCATCTCTTTCGCCTGTTATAACACCGGTTACGGTAACAACCCGACCCGCCCAGATTGACTCAAAATTGACTGTATCGGTATCCACATACTCATGCTGAATATCAAAAATAGGCGTGAAACCACCATAAAATGTCACAGCCTCTGTATCAGGCACTCCAAGATTCTGGGTGGCGAGTGTGTATGCCTGACCATCAGTCTGTGTACCGGTTGTAAGGTGGACAAGCGTTGAATCATTGGGATCAATGCTGGCAGCAGTCACTGAAAGTGAAGGGGTGATTATGTAATTCGCAGGGTTGGTAGCTGAAGAAGGATTGACCGGTCTTGTGAATTTCACATTAAGCGAAGTCCTTGATGTGCTGTAGGCAACTGAAATATGCTGTGAGAGAACCTCAATGTCATCTGCACTTCTTGGTCTAATTTTGTACCAGCCATAATGGGTGTGAACAATTCCGGTGACGTTTAGTGGGTCTCCAACATGCGGTGTGTAGGTGTAAGAATTGTAGACTATTGCATACCCATCTCCGTCTGTGATCTGGAAACCACCATGAGGAGCTGTTGTGTCAACAACGAAGGCATTCTCGACTCTAACGAGAACTCCTTCATATGCCTCTGCTGAATCAGGTCCGTATGAAGACGTCGATGTTGTATCAAGGTGAGCAGTTGAGATAATTGCCACCGGTGGCAAATTGGCGGTTCCATTTCTGACGATGTTGTTAGTGTCACTCACCATTAACTCTGTATTACCATAGTACTCACTCACGGTCCCTGTTACGGTTAAGGAATCGCCGACATTTACAGGAAAGGTACCGGCGGATGATGGTATATATACCATAATACCGCTCCAAGGACCTCCCTGAGACATCTCAAGGAAGAAATTTCTCGAACCGGTTACACCGTAGCCGGCGGTTACGATTCCGGAGACTGTGACTTCTCCTGAGTCTACCCAGGTGCTTGCTCCAGTTGAATCCCTGTCAAACTGCAGATGATAGATAGTTGTTTGTATTTGAGCCCTTGAAACACCTACAAGGGCAACAAACATAGCAGCTACCAGCAACTTTTTCATAAGAATTCACCTCCATTTTTTATTTCATGCCAAACTCGTCACTTAAGATATGCCTGAATAGTCCCTGAAGGTTTCCTCCCAGTTTGTGAACCTTCAGGCCAAATACAATGATATTCGGATTTGTTTCGGGTGTTTTTAGCATCATTCCAATTGGCTCATTTCTCCCAAGGACCGGCGCTTTATAAACGATTACCGCAGGTGGATTGACGGTAAATCCGTCTACACGAGGAATAATTGTCAATGTATGAAGAGTATCCGGATAGAGTGTATCTGGATATACACGGAAAACCGGCTGATTGGGCAATATGGTCTTGTCTCCAAAGAGAGAATCCACATGCATGTAATTTTGAACGAGGTTTGTGGAATCAAGGTCAGTAAAGATGCCGGCCCCGGTGAGAAACAGTTTATGACCATTGTCCAGATACTCGGTTAGATAACCATAAACATCCTTTACATGGGAACTTGTCTCCCCGGTGTACCACAGGATGAGGTCAAACCCAAGGCTATTGATAATGTATCTCTGGTCTATGGGGGAG
>JALXCE010000086.1 GCA_026991055.1 Caldifarciminota bacterium
ACACGAGGACCCTGACGGACATAGATGCGGGGATAAAGGCAAATGTAAAGAGAGACAATTTGGGTTTCAATGCATTTCTTATTGAGGAAGGGGACACACTGTCAAACTATTTCAGAAGGAAACGTCTCACCGGTGGTGTCAGGGGATTATACTCGACGAGATACGGGGACTTTGGGCTCTTTTATCTAAGTAGCAGGGACAGTTTTGAAGCAAAAGGACTTGATGCAATGATTTACTTTCCCTATCAGCTCAGAGTAAACATGCAATATACACAGGACCGTTCGTCAAAAAGTGATTTCTTTTTACACGTTTACCGGTTTGTTAAATCCGGTGTGGATGTGGAAGCCGGTATGGAGAGACTCGATAGTGTGAGCATAAATACAGCTTACATACCATATCCCTTGTATACTCGCTCTGCATGGCTTTATCTCACATACAATTTTTCAAGGGATAGCAAAATCCTACCCAATGCCTACTTAACTATAGGTGGAACACATGGAGAATACCTGAACGGAAAACTCTATGAAAATAGTGGTTCAATAGTGGCCTCGGCTGGAATCCTCAGTAATCTAAGGCTGGTTTATAACCTTATACCCTGGAGAAGGAATGCGGACAATACGATTTATGACAACCTGCTACACTACTTTGAGATAGACTACCAGCCCCTGACACATCACTACATTGAAATTGAGACACAGTTTGGACGTTACTTTGGAGGGGTCCAAAAATACTACTCTGCAGAATATTCGTACAAAGGTGAAAAGCTCTTGCTTGCATCTGGATACGGCTACGACAGCGAGCCTTTTTACACCCAGAAGCGCATATATTTGAAGGCAAAATACAATCTTACCAATGACTTAAGGGCAAGACTCTTTGTGCAGCATTCTGAGATTTCAAAAAAGGGAGGAGGTAAACTTTTTGACGGAGTATCGCATAAAGCCTGGAACTTTCCTTTATCTTGTGATAAACAGGACTGAAATAAACGGCTCCCCGCAGGTTAATTTCATGGTTAAGTTTAAAAGCTACTTGGGAATATAAACTTTCATCTTAAATAGCACTATTCACGTGCCCGATTGATTTTACCTATAGATTCTGAGGCTGATCTTTGCCTTGTAGTGAGATACTTTGTTTTTGCTGCGGTTTGATTTATATTACAAAAGCCGGTTTTAAGGAGGTGAGAAAATGTTTACTATTTTCAAGAAAACCAGGGAACTCGAGGCTGAAATAAATCGTTTCCTCGATACAATTATCGAGGCTTCTGTACATTTTCAGGAAGGCATAAAGTATTTTCTGCAGGGAGATTTAGAGACATTTGAAGAAAAGGTCAGGATCATTGACAGGCTTGAGTCCAACGCCGATCAGCTAAGAAGATCAGTGGAGGAGAATCTTTACCTTAACATGCTTCTCCCCGAAGCTCGAGGGGATGTTCTTGCCCTGCTTGAAAATTCTGACGACGTTTTAAATGCAATAGAGGAGACCATAATTGAGTGCTCAGTTGAAAAACCTTCATGCACGGACGAGTTAAAGTCAGACTTCCTTAATCTTGTTGATGCAGTGACGAGTGCAGTTGAGGAAATGGTCGCCACAGTTAGAGATTATTTTACAAATCTCTCCGACGTGCCGAATCACATTACGAAGATAAAGGTTCACGAACACGAGAGCGATGAAATTGGGGAAAAACTCAGAAGGAAGATCTTTTCAAAGCAGATAGAATTATGTGAAAAATTGCAGCTAAGGGATTTTATCCTTCGGCTTGAAAAGATAGCCGATCTTGCAGAAGATGTAGGGGACAGAGTGGACATTTACAGGATTAAGAGGATGGTATGAGCTGGTTATTCCTGAGTAGCGGCCTTTTCCTCGGCTGGTCACTGGGGGCCAACAATGCGGGTAATATATTTGGGCCTGCAGTTGGCACACGAATGTTAAAATTCAGGACTGCTGCCCTGATAGCATCAGTTTTTGTTATAATTGGAGCAGTAATCAGTGGCGCCGGGGCCGCTCATACTTACAGCCAGCTTGGCGCAATCAACGCGTTAGCTGGTTCTTTTACAGCAGCTCTCGCAGCTGCTCTCACAGTTTTGTGGATGACAAAGCTGGGCCTGCCTGTTTCAACCACGCAGGCTATTGTGGGTGCCATCGTAGGATGGGATATATTCACAGGTAATTTGATCGATAAACCCACTTTATTCAAAATCCTCTCAACCTGGGTCGCTTCTCCCATTCTTGCTGGTATATTCGCATTTTTCTTTTACATCGTCTTAAAACATTACATGAATCATGTGAAAATCCACATTCTCGATATGGACCTTTATACAAGGATTGGACTTGTACTCGTGGCTGCCTTCGGTGCATATAGTCTCGGGGCAAACAATATCGGTAATGTCATGGGGGTTTTTGTATCTTCGAACCCATTTAAACCTTTAAATTTAATCCTGTTCCGTTTGAATGACACTCAGGTTCTTTTTCTCTCAGGCGGTGTTTTTATTGCAATCGGTATTTACACGTATTCTCTGAAAGTTATAAGAACCGTGGGAAAAGATATTTTTAAGCTTTCTCCAATGGCTGCTCTAATCGTTCTTTTCGCAGAGGCACTCGTTCTCTTCATTTTTGCATCTGAAAGGCTGGAAAGACTGCTATTATCGCTTGGTCTGCCAACGATTCCTCTTGTCCCGGTATCAAGCTCTCAGGCCGTGGTGGGTGGAGTGGTTGGAGTTGCATTAGCCAAGAAGGGATGGAGAATGATCAATTATAAGCTCCTTTTGAGGATAGTGTGGGGCTGGGTAGCAACTCCATTGAGCTCGGGGCTACTTACGTTTTTCTCACTCTTCATAATGCAAAACGTATTCCTGCAGCCTGTCCATTTTCCCCATCCATATGTGGTCTCACAGGAGGTCATCACAAAGCTCGAAACCATGGGGATAGAAGACCCCGGTCTCTATCAACTCGAGGGCAAGGTTTTCAAGAGACCCGCAAAAATGAAAAGGGTGCTTGAACAGAGAACCTTCCTCGATGAATCTGGTATTTTAAAGGTCATTGAATACTCAAGGGTGGACAGCATACTCATTGATACCACTCGCCTCTATAGCCTCATAGGCAATGCTGATTTCACGCCGTGCCAGATAAAAACCCTTGAGAAGCTGGCGGGAAAACTGTTTATTTACAAATGGCAGTTGGTGGATACTCTCGAGAAGATGTGCAAAGATTGGCGACCTAACGGGGATGCCTTACATGACAAGGACTTAGAGGATAAGATTCGGCTTATTGTGTCAAAGTTTTCTCTGATTGAGCGCGATTGAGGGGTTGATTTTAAGGGGTGGGTGGGAGGCGCGAAGCGCCTCCCACCCACCCCCCAATTTTATTCCACTTTGTAAATCTCTTTCAGTTCTTTGATCATCTCGGGAACGACCTTGAAGAGGTCCTCCACGAGCCCGTAGTCTGCAACTTTGAAGATAGGAGCCTCAGGGTCTTTATTAACAGCCACAATCACCTTGGATGTTCTCATTCCCGCAAGATGCTGAATGGCGCCAGAAATTCCAAAGGCCATGTAGAGCTTTGGAGCAACCACCTTTCCAGTCTGACCTACCTGGTGTGAGTGGTCAATCCACCCACTGTCCACTGCCACGCGGGATGCTCCAAGTGCCACTTTACCCACACCGGCCTTGTTTAACACGTCAATGAGCTGACGGAGAAGCTCAAAGCCCTCGGGACCCTTTACACCTCTACCACCGGAAACGATAATGTCTGCCTCTGTAACATCAATTTCACCTGTTTCTTTCTCTTTGACCTCGACAACCTTCGCGCGGAAATCATCGTCTGTAAGGTCAACGGTGAGCTCCTCTGAACTTGCACTCCTTGAGGTGTCAGGTTCTCCCTTTTCGAAAATCTTGGGCCTTAAAGAGATAATTGCGGGCTCTGCAGAAAGCTCAAAAGTTCCATAAACTTTTCCTGCATAGAGAGGTTTAACGATTTCAAACTTTCCGTCTTTGTATTCGAGTCCCGTGAGATCGGAAACCATAGGGACACCGAATTTTGCGGCCACACGAGGAGCGAGGTCCTTTCCAAGACTTGTGGCGGAAAGGAGGAAAACACTGGCTCCTGCCTTGTCCATCGCGGCTTTTACTGCCTTTGCATAGGGGACAGTGAGGTAGTTTGAAAGCCTCTCATCGGTGACCTTGTAAACTACATCTGCCCCGTAGTGAGCAAGTGTATCATCAAATCCGTCTGTTTTACCTACAAGAAGTGCATAGACCTTTCCACCTGAAGCGTCTGCGATTTTACGTGCGGTGTTTAAGGCCTCAAGTGAAAATTCTCTAATTTCGTCTTTTTTGGTTTCAATGAAAACGAGTATGTTGGCCATTTCTCCACCTCCTTTATAAGACCTTTGCCTCTTCTCTCAAGAGCCTGATGAGTTCCTTTACGTTCTCGGGGAATTCCTTGTCGATAATCTTTCCAGGAGCTTTTTCTGGTGGAGGTGCGAGCTTAACCTTTTTAATAGCCTCAGAGGGTGTGAATGAAGGTTCGACCACGTCGATGGGTTTCTTCTTGGCCTGCATGATTCCACGGAGTGATGGGTATCTTGGCTCATTCAATCCCTTTTCGCATGTGAGAATAGCAGGGAGAGGCACTTCCCACTCTTCCATTCCAGTCTCCAGCTCGCGCTCAACCTTTGCTGTATTACCGTCTAATTCGAGCTTAACGATGTAAGTAGCCTGTGGGATGTTGAAAAACTCCGCAATGTAAGCGGGGACCTGGGAATTGTAATCGTCCACTGCCATTTTACCCGTGAGAATGAGGTCAAAGCCCTCTTTCTCGATAACGTCTTTAAGCATCATAGCTGTGGTATATCCATCGAGGTCCCAGAAACCGTCAACTTTGACGAGGATGCCCCTGTCCAAACCCATTGCGAGGGCTGTTCTGATCTGCTCCTTGGCACCTTCGTCACCGACAGAGATTGCGACTGTCTCGACGTCACCCAGTTTTTCTTTGATCTTTAGCGCCTCTTCGATGGCAAACTCATCGTAAGGGTTTATAACGTAGGTAATATTATCCCTCACAATATCACTTCCATCGGGCTTTACCTGCAGGGTTAGCCCGGTGTCTGGCACTTTTTTAAGTAGAACGAGAATCTTCATAACGTATCACCTCCTTTTACATTTCAATTGCCATTGCAACAGCTTTGCCACCACCGATACAAAGTGCAGCAAGTCCTGTTTTTGCACCTCTATCCTTCATTGCATAGATAAGTGTTGTGAGAATCCTTGCACCCGAGGCGCCGATGGGATGACCGAGGGCAACGGCGCCACCATTTACATTAACCTTTGACCAATCCCAGCCAAGCTCTTTTCCATCAGCTAGAACCTGCACAGAAAATGCCTCATTAATTTCAATAAGGTCAAAGTAATCAATGTCCACACCAAGCTTGTCCATTACCTTTCTGATGGCGTAAATAGGGGCATAGAATACGTCCTGCGGATCGACTGCAGCAGCCGCATAAGCCCGAATGTATGCAAGCGGCTCGATGCCAAGCTCTTTTGCCTTATCTTCGGACATAACGACAAGAGCTGATGCTCCGTCATTAAGGCCAGGGGCATTTCCTGCTGTAACTGTTCCATCCTTTTCAAATGCTGGCTTGAGTTTTGCGAGTTTTTCAAGAGAAGTATCTCTTCTTGGCCCTTCGTCTGTATCAAAAATGATGGGCTCACCTTTACGCTGGGGAACCTCAACCGGGACAATTTCCGCCTTGAATTTGCCTTCATCAATAGCCTTAATTGCTTTCATGTGGCTTTCGTACGCAAATTTATCCTGCTCCTCGCGGGTGATTCCGGATTTTCTGGCCGTATAATCTGCAAAATTTCCCATGTGCACATTATGATAGGGGTCCCAGAGTCCGTCCCATACCATGAGGTCGAGAAAAGTGGTATTGCCGAATTTTCTGCCCTTTCTCATGTCTTTTACGGCGAATGGAGCATTGGTCATGGATTCCATTCCACCGGCAACAATAATATCCTCGTCCTCCGCTTTGATTGCCTGAGCAGCAAGCATCACGGCTTTAAGACCTGAGCCACAGACCTTGTTAATGGTAAAAGCGGGTATATTTGTAGGTAAACCAGCCTTTATCGCGGCCTGACGTGCAGGGGCCTGTCCAATACCTCCCTGTAGCACGTTTCCCATGATCACTTCTTCCACCATCTCCGGCTTGATTCCTGCCCTTTTTACCGCTTCTTTAATAACGATGGTTCCAAGCTGAGGAGCCTCAAAATCCTTTAATCCCCCCAAAAGCTTCCCTATCGGGGTTCTAACAGCGCTTACAATCACTGGCTGTTTCATTGATCAATAACCTCCTCAAGGGGAGTGTATGGCATGTTGAAGTCTTCAGCGATCCCCTTGTAAACAAGATATCCTTTAAACACGTTGACGCCCCTCCAGAGGGCTTTGTTTTCTTTTACAGCCTGCTTCCAGCCCTTATTTGCGAGCTCGAGCACATAGGGCAGGGTTGAATTGGTGAGCCCATAGGTTGAGGTCCTTGGAACTGCACCGGGCATATTTGCGACGCAGTAATGGACAACACCTTCTTCTATAAATATGGGCTCTGAGTGGGTTGTGGGCTTTGAAGTTTCCGCTATACCACCCTGGTCAATGGCAACATCAACAATAACTGCACCATCCTTCATCTCTTTTAGCATCTCGCGGGTGATGATCTTTGGAGCCTTTCTTCCGTGAATCAGAACCGCTCCGATAACAAGGTCTGCTTTCTTTAAGGCTTCCTTGACGTTGTAAGGTGTAGAAATGAGGGTTTTCACATTTGCCGGCATGATTTCTGCGAGATATCTGAGTCTAACTGGATTGAGGTCAAGAACAGTAACGTCTGCGCCCATTCCAGCAGCAATGAAAGCGGCATTTGTTCCCACTGTTCCTCCCCCAATGATTACGACCTCAGCTGGCGGAACACCCGGAATACCGCCGAGTAGCACACCGAGCCCTTTCTGAGGTTTCTCGAGATATTTTGCACCTTCCTGTGGGGCCATACGGCCTGCAACCTCACTCATGGGGATGAGGAGGGGGAGTGAACCGTCATCAAGTTCCACTGTTTCGTAAGCAATGCCAATGATTTTTCTTTCAAGAAGCTTTTCAGTGAGTTTTTTATCAGCTGCAAGGTGGAGATATGTGAATAATACCTGATTTTCGCGTAGTTTGGGAATTTCAACTTCCTGAGGCTCCTTGACTTTCACGATCATGTCAGCTTTCTCAAAGACCTCATCAGCTGTAGGGACAATTTCTGCTCCTGCTGCAACATAGTCGTCGTCGGAAATTCCGCTGCCCAGACCGGCTTTTGTCTCGATTATAACCCTGTGACCCGCCTGAGTCAGTGAGTAAACTCCTGAGGGGGTCATTGCAACTCTATACTCTTCTTTCTTTATTTCCTTGGGAACACCTATGATCATAACAACTTCTCCTTTCTAAGTTTTTTAAATAACGCACCTTACCAAAATACAATTATAAAAACCAGTTAAAGTGTTATCAACAGGTGCAGTTGAATAAATTTCTAAGGGT
>JALXCE010000087.1 GCA_026991055.1 Caldifarciminota bacterium
CCCTGATATTGATCGAAGCTGAGGATGTCAAGACGGATATCTCCATTCGCGCGGGAGAAATAAAAGGCCAGGCCATCTCCTGACGAAATATTACCAAGAGAGATACCAGGTGTTCTAAAAAATTGCCCCTCTATTGGGTTGCCCAGTGTATCAAAGACGATAGAGCTCAGACCCGCATTCCCCGAAGCAGTGAGAAGCATACCGTTATCGAGGGAGAAGTCGTAAATTCCTGTGCTTCTCGCCCAGAAGCTCCACATGTGGGAAGGATTGGTAAGGTCAGAAACATCCCAGGTGTCAAGCAGCTCTCCACATGCATAAATGGTGTTTCCATACTTTTTCACCTTGTGGTAGGTTCTTGCCAGAGGGAAATTCCCCTGTCCTATTAAAACCGGGTTAGATAGATTTGAAATGTTGTAGATATCAACCCCATAAATGCCGTTCCATGAGCCCCACACTGCGTAGAATATGGTGTCTTCCACAATTCCAAAGCAGTTGCCCACTGGAAGATAGCCAATTGAATCTGGACTCGAAATATTTGAGATATCAAAAACGAAGCTGCTTCCCGAGGTATTTACAAACATTCTATTCCCGTCCAATGAAATGTTGTTAATTGGATATTGTACTGGAACTGTTGCAACTTGCTGAAGGTCTGGCAAATTGTCGATGTTGAAAATTTTTACGTAATGTGAGCTACCGTAAACATTTTCATAGCCGGCGAAAAGATAGTTGCCTTCAAGATGCATATCCATGATGTAGATATCAGAATAAGTATAGGATATCGCGTCCTGATAAGCCGTGATTTTTACCGGATTTGAAGGGTCAGAAACGGACCATACTTCGAGCCACGCATTATCTCCACCCATGAAGAGAAGATGCCTCAAGTAGTCGTAGGCCAATACGTTGATATTGCCGCCATGTGTTCTAATGGCGTCTGAAATGAAGTTGAATCCACCGGACGGATCGGGCTGTAAGACTATTACTCCGGCGCCCGAGGCAAGGAATATCAAGTTATTTATAGTATCTTCGGCAAGTGCATGGGCAGAGCCGAATGGCCAGCTTGCCACCTCACTAAATCCCATGGAATCAGGTTGCATCGGTGATGACGCATTTTGCCCCACCGCAAAAAGTGAGGCAAGTATTAAAGTCCACATTTAAATAGCCTCCTTCCTCTTTGAAAAGCCTGTAGCCTATCAAAGAGCAAAAATTTTTGTAGATTATCGAGTCAGGGTAAGAGGAGGTCAAGAAAATACTTTTTGGCTTCTCTAATTTAGCCGTAAATTAATCAGGCAATGGAATATTATTCGTCTAATAATCGCGGGAGGAAATCTAAAATACTCGATCATTTTTGAAATTCTCGCATTTTGGGGACAGAAAAGTAGAGCAAATGTGTGATCAAATTAAGGAATTTCTACCTGGATCATAATGTGTCAAGCAATCTATTCAGCTTCTTTGTTGATTTTTGCCAGGAAAACCCCTTTACCCTCTTGACCCCCTTTCTAATAAGCTCCTCCATCAGAGATTTATCCGACAAAACCCGTTCCATTCCTTCTTTTATGCTCTCCACATCTGTTCCTACGTAAAGGGCTGCGTCGCCACAGACTTCAGGCAGGGAAGCTGCTCTTGAAACAATTACAGGTGTCCCACATTTCATTGCCTCAAGAGGAGGGATTCCAAATCCTTCGTACAATGAAGGGTACACGAATAAAGAGGCCCTTTCATAAAGTCTTGATAGCTCATCGTCTCGCTGATAACCTAAAAATTCGACATCGGGTGATTTTACCTCAAAAGCAACCTTTGAAAATACTCGGCTCTCTGCGCCGGCTATTTTGAGCTTGTAACCCTTTAGGTTGGAGCTGGTGAAAGCTCTTACAAGATTTTCCAGATTTTTTCTCGGATCAAGTGAGGAAACGGTAAGTATAAACTTTTCCTTTTTTTCAAGAGGAACAGGCTGGCATTTTATATTCTCCGAGACAGCATTATAAATAACGTGAATCTTTTCATCAGGGATACCCAGAAGATTAACAATCTCTCCCTTTGAGAATTCGCTCACTGTAAGCACCATCCGTGAATTACGGGCTATTCTCGGCAACAGAAATTTATAAAAGGTGGAAAAAGCCTTCGAAAAACTTTCAGGAAATCTGAAAACAGCAAGGTCGTGGATGGTTACGATCTGGTTTGTGTAAAACAGCGGAG
>JALXCE010000088.1 GCA_026991055.1 Caldifarciminota bacterium
GCGGGGAGAGGAGGTTTCTTTTTTGCTTAAGAGGCATAAAACAACTGGGCCAAGATCTCCCAAAGATTCTTCTCAAACTTTTATACGAAAGAAATTTCAGTTGTAGCCCTTCACCTACTCTCTACCTGAAACCTCAAAAAAACTTTACCTCCCCTGCTTGCTGTGCAAGTGGGGGAGGGATAAAAGGGAGGGGGCTTTCCGCTTGAAATCTTAGAAAATTCAATATGAAGGCCCTCTCCTGCAAGCGGGAGAGGGAGATTTGATAGATTTTGTATTAGAAATTTTTAGATGTGACCCCTCACCTGACCTCTCCCCGCAAGTATTTATGCGGGGAGAGGAAGATCTCTTTTTGCGTGTTAGGCAATAAAGAACCGGACCAAAAAGGTAACCCGAGGATTCTTTTTAGACCTTTGCCTGGAAGAAATTTCAATTGAAGCATCTCATCTGACCACTCTCCGAAAAGATATACAGTAAAGGAAAGATTTTTGTGAAAGTAGCCTGAGATAGTAAGCTCGGATTGTTGGCAAATGTAAATTCCCTTTGTGGTAAGAATATTAACCACTTTATCACATATATACTCCCGGCACGAATTTCGAGGAAGGCTCGTAAAAGGGCACCATTTCCAAAAACTTTTGGATGTTGTTTGACTTGGATATGTTAAGGGGGTATAATGAGCAGGTCTTCCTGAATTGTTGGGGATAAACCTCATTAATTCTCCCGTCCATTCACGAAGATAAAACTACCTTAGGAGGGTTCATGCTAAAAAATATTTTGTTCCTCAGCATTTTTGCTGTTTTTTCATTAAAGGCCGGAGACTGGACATCTGACCTGCAGTTTACACCCAACCCATCTCCATATGTCAGTGATTGGGAATCCAACCCGGGAGTCCTTACGTTCACCCTGACTTATACAGGCTCTAATCCTATTTCGGTAAAATTACGAGCAAGTCTAAAAAGAAACGGCACTGAGATCGCAAACGGTGAGAGTGAACCTATTAACTTTACCGGTCCTGCAACGAATGTTTATTCCAACAACAATCTTATAGACTGGGACAATGTAAATTATTCGAGCATCCTTGAGGAGCAGATTGTTCGCTCCGGGAGATTTCCTGACGGGAACTACAGTTTATGTGTTTCTGTCATCGACATCTCAACAGATGACAGTGTTTCAGGGGACTGTGAAGCCTTCCAGATTTTACTCCCTTCTCCCCCTTCTCTGCTTTCTCCTGCGGATGCCGAAACAACAGCAATTCCATTTCCGGTTTTTGTCTGGACACCTATTATTGGCCCTCCTAATTACAATATCACATACCGCTTTAGTCTCTGGGAAGTTCACCCAGGGCAAACACCCCTCCAGGCAACTTATGGTATCCCCCATTATCAGGACAGCACAGAAAACATTCCAACCCTTATTTATCCGGTAGATGCTCCACTTCTTGAAAACGGCAAAACTTATGTCTGGCAGGTTCAGGCTCTTGACCTTGCTCATAACGGATTTGGGCAAAATCAGGGCAAAAGCAACCTCTTCACGTTCACGTTTTCAACTGCGTCAATTCCGGGCCCCGGTCTCAGAGATACACTGGAGATTGTAGAGAATGCAGCTTACCTTATTGTAACGGGTCTTGAGGTAACTGATTTAGGGGACTCCTATCGGCTAAACGGGAACTCCTCACTTCTTTTGCCAGCTATTCCAGGGGCTGAACCTATAAATGTTCAGGTAACAAATCTCCTTGTACAGAAAAGTGACCTATCTATAACCGGTGGTAGTTTTACTGCCCAGAATATTGCAGGTGGCATCATCCCCCAATCAGTCACAGGTCCATTTTTAAAAATTACATCGGTTTCATACAATAGTGATATTAGGTTTGGGGTGAGATTTTCAATGCCTTCAAGTTATGGAGTACCTGATTTTGACTTTTCCGAAGGTCTGACAATCGACCGCAATGGTTTACATGGAACACTTTCAAAAACAGCAGGAGATGGAGAAAATCTTTTCACCTTTGGTTCAGGACTCGCAACGCTGGATGTGAACGAGATAAACGCGCATTTCTCAAACCCTGTGGTTTCCTTCTCTGGTAAAATACACCTGCTTGATACGAGTTTTGCTTACAGTCTCGATACACTGACCCTCGTAGATGACGAGGTTTCGGGGAAATTAAGGGCAAGGGGACCCATTACATTCCCGATAGTGCCTGACCAGAATTTCGTCACCCTGACCATGGATAGCATTATTGGAGATTACAGCAGTGGGAAATATTCCCTTACCCTTTTTGGCAATGTAGCCTTGAACTTTGAGAAAGATACCTGTGGCGGAGCCATAGAACTTCTTGTAAATCAAGACGGTGCCTCGCTTCAGAATTTTGAGCCATCATGCGAGCTTCCTGAAATTGATCTATCATGGATGAAGATTGATTTCAGTAATCTTACCTTGCCTCAATTCAGCTTTGGTTCTGGACACTGGAATTTTAATTTTAACCTTGATGCAAAATTCTCCTTTCCATCGCTTGATTCGATAACATTACCCTGGGTTCATGGTATTTCCATATTTAACGGAGGATTTAGATTCCCTGAATTTAATTTCCCGACACTCTCTCCTGTTCCACACTTTAATTTTGGTGGCTTTGATATGAAGGTTCTATCTTTCTCCATGCCAGAATTTACCCTGCCGTCATTCTCCTGGCCGTTTGGAGGAGGAAATGACTCATCAGGTTTCAATTTTAACTTCGGTCTCGGATTGTCTATGCCGAATTTACCGGGAAGCTTTCCCGACTGTATAAGAGCTCAGACTATTAATCTTGACAACGTTCATTTTATTGATGGTGGTATGTCATTTGACATACCAGAGGGTGTGGTATCTGATTGTCACATTCCACTCGGAGGAGGAATGGAATATGTTATCGAAGGTCTTGGTGGTTCATTCCAGGCCACCTACCACGACAGCCTCGAGGTTGAGGGAGGAATAGACCTTCGTGGTAGCATCGTTCTGCCAGAAGAGTTTAGTTGTAATAATCGGACTCTTTCGCTTGGAAACCAGAAACTACATCTTTCATCAAATGGTTTGATAACAGGAACGGTTGAAAATGTAGTGCCCTCCTGTCCCCTGCAGTTTGGCCCCCTGACGATACAGATTGACTCATCTGGATTTACCTTTGTGAATGACAGTGGTGCTCAGAGGGTAAATATGGGGCTTCACGGTATTGTAAAGCTTCCTGCACCGAGCGATGGAGACAGCATCACTGCCAGTGGAAATATGACTTTCGAGCTTACTCAGTTTGAATTTATTGATGGATTTGTAAGGATAACAGAACCCTTTATCTGGAATCTCCCCTCCGTTAATCCTGTTCTTGCGATTCGAGTGGATTCGGCCACACTGGACACAGCAGGATTTCACATTAATGGAAATGGGGCACTCCAACTTTCTGATGGATTTTCGGTGGGAGTGAATTTTAACAGTCTTGTTCTTAACCTTTCAGACTTCACCATAAAAAGTGGAAGTGCAGACATCAGCGGAAGTTTTGCATTTAAAGTTGATCTCACAGGACCGGAGACATGGAGTGCAGTCCAGGCAGGTGCTCCGCTAACAGGTGACGGCATACTCCTCAATTTACCTGATAACCTATCGCTAAATGACTATGGACTTACCGTGCATGACACTTCTCTTGTCAGGCTAAAATGGAATGGAACTGATTACAGTGCAGTTGCGCGTTTTTCAGACAATTTTGCTCTGTCCTGGTCTCCTCATTTCGGTGTTTCGAGCGGACAGGTTGATTTCATTTTTAATGGCAACCGCGTTGCCTGGCTCGATACTGCAGGATTTCATCCAGATTTTGGCGGAATTGTCCCAATTCCGGCCAAATTACCAATTCCAGATACATCCATTGCCTATGTACAGCTAAAACAGAATGACTCTCTACTTGTGAGTTACAGCTACATTGGCGACACCCTGAGGATTTTTACGAGACCCAATAAGCCTGTTCGTGTCTATGTGCCATCCCTGAAGATGAATGATTTTGTTCCAAACATGGGGGTTGAATTTGATGTAAAGGTAAACCCGGAAAGCTTTGAGTTTTACGATGGTGAAATCCAGGCCACACCACCTGAAGGAACAGATACCTTATTTTCCCTCGATGCACTTGGAATTCCTCTTAACATAAATGTCTTTAAATACATGAAAGTCGGAACTGGCTATGTAGCCATGCTTGGTGGTAGATTAGCGCTTCCTGCATCTCTTGATAGCCTGAATATAGAATTTGACAGCCTGAGACTTTCGGCTTCGGGACTCGCGGGAACTGCAAGGGTTGGGCATGTATATGACACGCTCGGTAACAGAGATTACGTTGATTCTGTCAGATTTGGGAATTTCATGACCTTTAAGATTGATGGAGGAGAAATTAGCTTTTCTCCCAATAGTGCGAGGTTTTCAGGGGACATTTATCCTGATCTCTTTGAAAGAAATGGGACCGCGTTTCCAATTCACTTTGTTGCTAACTATGGCAATTCTGGATTTGATTTTAATTTTGACATGCCGGATACCCTGCCAATTTCTTACATAAATTTCATACCGATGGCGCTGCAGGGAAATCCTCCAATTTCGATTTCTCTAACGGATACGATTTCTGTCGAACTTGCTGGTATATTTAGCTTTCCATTCGCTGGTGACAGTTTCAGTATTTCGATGAGTGGCTTAAAGATAATGAATGTTGCCCCATACGTTGTGGCTCCTGAAATCAGCTATCCCACCACCGGACAGTTTTTCAAGCTCTTTGGGCTGGACTTTGGTCTGCGTGATGTGAGAAAACCTGGAGTAACTTACCCGGCGCTGGGGTTTGAATTCCAGAATGGGATTTTCAAGGTAAATATGTCCGGGGAATTTGCTTTCATGCGGGATACGATAAGTTTTACAGGACTCAAGGTAGGTTCGGATGGAAGTTTTGAATTTCAGGAAGTGAATTTGCTCTCAAGCCCGATAAATATTGTTGACCATTACTGGACTCTGGACACGGTCAAATTTACCATGGATTCTTTGAGGATAGAGGGGTCTGTTATACTCCCTGCACCCTTTGATACTGTGGGGAAGCAAAGGTATTCTGCCTCTATAAGCTATGATGGAACTATCAGAGGTGGAGGTAAGATTGTACTGATAGACGAAACACCTGCGATGGACGATGACCCAACTGAGTTTAATTTCTTTGTTGGCAGTCTTGATATAAACTATCTCGCAGTGAATCTTGACCTTACTGACTTTGAGAATTCAGGGATTGATGCAGTCTTTTATCTGTATTTTGATGCAGAGCATCCGGCTAAGATTGGCTACAACGAGGGGGATAGTCTCGCTCCAGGATTTTCTATTAATCTTAATGGAGATTTCGACTGGGGTGATATAGATATTCCAGCGGGTAGTATCCCCGACATTGACTGGAATGTATTTAAGCTGAGCATCGGGAATGTGACGCTCTTACACGATAACAGTTTTGGTGTTTCTTTCTCAGGTAGTATGCAGCTAAACGTTAGCTCGGTGTCCGGTAACATTGAATTTCAGGACTTTGAGGTGAGTTCGGATGGAGGAATAGAATTTCCCACCATAAACCGTGCAGACCTCAGTATCGCTGGTGTTATGACCATGAGCATTGCAAGTATCAACTATGTTGACCATGACACGACTATTCAGGTGCCGATGGTGGGATTGCCGACTGCCAATAACCAGGGATCAAGTTCCATGCGTTCAGTGAATGTTTCTTCGAGCTTTTCCTTTGGTTTAACCCTGAATATCATGGATTACGGTGGCGGAGGGGTGAAAAACTTCACCGCTTACACAAAGCAGTCAGATGGCTCGGTGGGGATGGTGATAGATAGTGCGAACATGGTTATTCCCAGCGTGTTTGAAGCGAGTTTTGATATGGAATTTGAGAGTGGCGAGTATTTCAGGTTCCTTTTTGCCGGAGATGCAAAACTTCCGGCAGCTAATAATTTGAACGTTGCCTTGGTGGGTAAATTAGCAAACACACCAACTGGTCCGAGCTTCGGTGCATTTGTTACTGTTTCGACTCAGATAGACATAATCCCGAGGTTGATTATCTTAAGCGGACTTGGTGGAGGCTTTTTCTACAATCCCGAGGAGACCGATTTCAGAATAGTTAAAGCAAAGTCGGGTCTCACCGGAATGCCATTTGACACCATGAGTGTCAGGGACGCTGATTTCTCAATCTTCCTCTATGCTGAAGCTGAGATTGTAACGGATTGGGTAGCTCGTGGCAGAGCACTGCTGACTGTCACGGATCAGGAGTTCTTGCTGGACGCAAAGGTAGTTCTTCTCCATCAGGATGACAAAATCACAGGTTATGCGCATCTTGGTATTGGATTCCAGGATTTTTATGCAGTCGGAAATATTGGAGTGGACGTGAATGTCCTGTCCCTGATTAAAGGTCAGGGAACCTTTGGATTCTTCGTTTACAATGAGGATGCATGGGGAATAACGGGTGGAACAAACATGAAGATTCTTTCATTTATCGATTTAGAGAGTGAATTCTTTGTGGGACCTCCGGGGTTTATGGTTTCTGGTACAGCATCGTACGGATTTGATATCTGGATTATCGAGGTAAATACAGGCTTTGAAGGGCAGATGTGGTATATCCGGGATGCGTCCTGGGGTGCGTATTACAAGGCTTACGTAGAAGTTGAGGTGCTGGGCGGCGCGGCAGGTGCAAAGGGATGGCTTGAAAGCTGTTTAATTGGCTCACCCAACTTTTACCTTTACGGGGCTGCCGGGCTTGAGGTTCATGCCCTATTTATTTCATGGGAAGGTAGTGCGTGGGCCAAGATTTCCGGTAATGGAGTTGATGGCGGTTTCGGCCACGACCCCGAGATGGATGCTCTGATTGATGAGGCCCGTCAATCGGCTGACGATATGAATCAGGCGAAGGAAGAGGCCCAGGCTGCAATGGATGAAGCTCGCGCTACACTTTCTAATCTATCCCCTGCAGAACAGGCAAATATATTCTACAAGGTATTCACCCATGAGTTCAAAATCAACGGTGTGAATCTCTACGATTACCTTTACAGAGTCGAGCTTGCTAACGGTGGATTGGAGGCGAGTGAAAAACCTTCTTTAATGTGGGTCGGGGGACGGATTTACAGTGGATACTACTCACCATACAGGGATACGAATGATATTGTTACAGAAAGAAGAAGGCTTAATCAGGCTGTAACGAGAATTTCTCAATATCGTGGAAGAGTTGATGCCATTTTGGAAAGAATTAACCTTGTGGTTGACTCTATCAACAGTGCAGGTCTAACGAGCATCGGAGCATCTCCTGTTGAGGATGCCAGGCTAGGCGAGGGCCATCTTCATGTTACAATTCAAAATGGCAGGGCTACTGTAACGAGCCAGCCGGGATTTGCGATAAATGCTTCTCAGGCAAGCCAAAACGCTACCAATGCAATTCAGTATGAACATCAGGCCCAGGAGACC
>JALXCE010000089.1 GCA_026991055.1 Caldifarciminota bacterium
GCTTAACAAAAAATGGCCCGAATGGGGCAAATTTCTCAACATATTGCATAAAATCAATCATATTTGCAGGACCGACAACTCCAATCCTGACGATCGAGCCCTTTTCCTGGGTCTGGCGTATGATTTTGCCACCCTCTTTGAAATAGCTCATGAGAAGTTTGTGGGCAAAAAGTATTTCATCGGCTATATCTGTAGCAGGAACCTGGTAACGCAAGAAATCATCAATACTGTAAAAGTATTCCTTGATGAATTTTTCGTCTATATCAATACTCCGGGACTCGAATATTTTCTCGATTTCTTTGAGCTTCTTACGGTCCTGGGTCCTCATACCCTCATCAAAGTCTCTTACCTTCGGAATGATTTTCTCTATTGATCTTTTGATAGCCTCATAAATTTCCTCTTCATTCGGGAAATAGGCACGAGTGGCCTTAACAGCGAAAATAAAGGCAAATCCTTTGCCCATCTTGGAAGGATACTTGTATGAGGTTACTTTCAGGCCCTGAGTCTCTTCAATGGAACTGATAATTTTGCTTGTAATCTTATCGGCAGGTGTCCCATCCTTGAGTGGGCCAATCAGAATAATTCTGTAAGTAATCTCTGTGGGATTTGTTTCAGTTGGGATGATGTAAAGTTGGGGAATCTCTGATTTTGCATATTCCATTGCAAGCTGCGGAATGACGATCCTACCGAAGATTTCACCGCCGAATATAACGCCAAGATAGGCCTTCTGACGAGGTTTTGAAAGGTCAGATTTGAGACTTTCAACCATAAGACGGAGCTTCTCCGGCGGAAACGGCCTCTCATGCTCATCCGTTATTTCAAGGTGGATTATGGTTATTCCGTCCGGAGTGGTAAACTGTTTGTCGAATTTTCTTATGAAATTTGGGTAAAAACTCCTGATTCTTTCAAGAACATCATCAAGAGAGAGGTCTTTTTCAAATCCTGCAACGGTTACAGCAGTGAGATGCTCACGGGTGGTTTTAAAATTCCACGCCCTGACAATGACACCATGAGAGCGGTGACGCAGTTCCTGAATCATCCTGTAATTGTTCAGGATGATGTCTGCAAGGATTTCAGGTGAACGCTCGGTCAGATAAGCTTCGGAACGTGAAAGGATAAATTTCTCCAGTTCTCCGTCCTCTTTCACAATCTCTTTAAACTCTTCCGGTGTGGCACGCTTCTCAAGCTCGCGGAAAACATTTATATACACACTTATTTTCTTTGAGCCTATATGAACAAGCCTCTGAATAGACTTGCCACCGGCTGCAATCATCTTGAGCGTGTGTTTGAGGTCATCAAGTTCTTCCTTGATTTCTTTGAGCACTTTGGGGTCTTCGATGAGTGATTTCAAAAGCACTATTGCAAGGTCATTTTCCCTTGAGCGAGCCCCAAGAACAAAACAAATATTCAGGGATTTTTCATGAAGTTCGCCAGAAATTGTGTTGACAAGTCCTGGCCAATCTCTTCCCACGATAACTATGGATAGGTATGTGGGAACGGAATCAGATTCGAGGCAGACTTCGACCTGTACTTCTTTGCTCTTTCTGCGTTTTTCGACGAGGTCGTTAATTACACGGAGTTCCTTTTCGGTGAGTGATTCAAATCTCTTGGGGAATAGAGAAGAAAATTCTTCTTTTAAAATACCTTCTTGTCCCATCATTTACCAGAGTTTAAAGTCACTAATAATTAATGTCAACTCAAATTATACCTCTTTGAAAATGTCACTTCTGTTAACTTTTTTGGTGTAAGTGAAGTTAGTAAAAAGCGATGACAAAAAAATGAGGGATTCAAGATTTTCCAGTTTGGGCATAAAAATTATGAAACTCCCTCCCTTCCTCAGGAAGGGAGGGTTGGGGTGGAATGGATAAAATTAGTGGAATCTATGTTCAGGAATATCGCTCCATTAGACATTCAAAATCCAGAGATTGTTAATCTTTCCCCATTCTCCCCTGGCCCCTCCTTCCCGAGAGGAAGGAGGGGAAATTTACCGACCGGTCTGTAATTATCAGTAAGATTATGAGTATCCGCTGGATGAGGTGGCAACTAAAAATTAGATTTTTAGAACGAGCTCACTCAAATCTGGGGAAAAGTTTTGGGGTGTGGGGCCGCGCACTTCGTGCGCGGCCCCACACCCCTTAATAAAATCCTACGACAGTTGCTCTAACG
>JALXCE010000090.1 GCA_026991055.1 Caldifarciminota bacterium
TTTTTGAAATATTGGATTTTGTTAGAAGAGAAGTATATTGGGAGGTAGCCCCTGAAATTAATTGTGTGGTAGGTAAATTTGAGGAAACGGTATCTTTTCGGGTAGATTATTTTTGACGAAGATCGGGCATTTGATTGTTTGTGAGAGTTGATTTTAAATTAATCCGATGTTTTTACAGCAAGTTATAAATGGCTTTGCAAGTGGTGGTATTTACACACTCGTGGCACTCGGGCTCACCCTTGTATATGGTGTCCTGAAGATTCTTCACATTGCACATGCTGGAATTTACGCACTTGGAGCATATCTGGCCCTCATAGCCTACAGGATTTATCCCAATATTTATTTTGCCTTTGCTTTCGCGATGGTCGGCACGGCGATAGGCGGTTATCTTGTTCAAAAATACCTCTACTGGCCTATTCTTGATAAACCCAGGATTGTGCCCCTGATTGCATCTATTGGCCTATTTCTTGCCCTTGAGGAGCTCTACCGGCTCATCTGGGGACCTTATGTAATTCCTTTTCCCCAAAAGTTCCACTGGAAGAGCTATAACCTTGGTCACATTAGGCTTCCAGGCTCTGATCTTTTTGTCTTTGCTTTATCGCTTTTCTTCCTCTTTATCCTTTACTGGATTGTGAATCGCACAAAGGTTGGGCTTGCCATGAGGGCAGTTTCGGATGATAAAGAGGTGGCCGAGGCCTCGGGTATTGATTCAAAATGGATTATTGCGCTCTCTTTCATCATTGGCTCGGCCCTTGCCGGTGCAGCTGGTTTGATGGTGGGAGTTTACTACAACTCAATTTATCCCACGATGGGAGATGTGCCTGCATATAAAAGCCTTGCAATTATTGTTGTTGGCGGAATGGGGAGTATTGAGGGCACAGTGATTGCCGGTTTTGGACTGGGACTCCTGGAGGCTCTGCTCATTGGGTATCTGCCATTTGCTTTCCCGCGAGATGCCCTTGCTTTTATAGCAATGATAATTTTCCTGCTCATTAAACCGGAAGGACTGTTTAGCCGATGAATTACTATCTGACGATATTGATTTACATGGGCATAAATTCCATTCTGGCCTTGAGTCTCAATATTATCGTAGGTTATGCAGGACAGATTTCTCTTGGGCATGCGGCCTTTTATGGTGTGGGAGCCTATACCTCTGCGTTGATTGCCACCAAGCTTGGCGTTTCTTTCTGGGTGGCTCTTCCTGCTGCCATTGTTATGACCGCTTTCATAGGAGCTATTTTGGGTCTCCCGTCATTGAGAGTAAGTGAAGACTTTCTGGCAATTACAACCATTGGGATCAACTTTGTGGTGCAGGCTACGTTTAAATATGTTAAATTTTTTGGGGGTGCCCTCGGGGTGAGCGGGATACCTTTCCCATCCATTGGTCACCACAATCTATCACTTGCAGAATTTGCCCTGATGACCACCATTTTCACGGTGCTTGCAGCGATTATCACCTATTGGGTGAGCGTTTCATGGATAGGACTTGGTCTCAAGGCTGTGAGGGAGGACGAGCTTGCCGCATCGTCTTCCGGTGTTAACGTTTATAAATTTAAGGTTCTGGCATTCATTATAGGCTCGGCACTTGCTGGCCTGGCTGGTAGTCTTTATGCCCATTTCATGATGTTCATCACCGCAGATGACTTCAGCTTCCCTCTTTCAATTACTATTCTTTCAATGATAGTGATTGGTGGAATTGGAACCGTGCGGGGTGCATTTTTAGGGGCCATTCTGCTCACAATCTTACCGGAGCTCTTCAGACCCCTCGCAAATTACAGAATGCTGGTTTATGCAATTCTTTTGATTCTATTTATGAGGTTCCTGCCCGAAGGGCTTATAGGAGACGAGAGTATTTTATGGAAAAAGCTAACCAGAAAAGCGTAATACTGGAAGTCAAAAATGTAAAAAAGAGGTTTGGAGGCATCCAGGCCCTCAAAGGTGTATCAGTCACTCTATACGAAGGAGAAATATTGGGTTTGATAGGTCCTAACGGTGCAGGAAAGACGACGCTTTTTAACTGTATTGCTGGTGTTTATCATCCCGATGAAGGGGAGATTTTATTCAAAGGAAAGCATATTGAGAAACTGCCCCCGAACAGGATTGCAGGACTTGGGATAGCAAGGACTTTTCAGATCGTGAGGCCTTTTAAGACCTTGAGTGTCATTAAAAATGTGATGGTTTCGCTGGGGCACAGGAACTACGTCGGGTATGGGAGGTTGTTTAAAAGACCAAAGAAAGATGATTACGAGAGGGCGATGGAATTACTCAAAACTGTGGGACTTGATGGAAAGAAGGACGAGATATCTGCCAACTTAAGCCTTGGTGAATTGAGGAGGCTTGAGGTGGCCCGTGCCCTTGCTCTTAATCCGGAGATTATTCTCCTTGATGAGCCCTATGCGGGCTTGAGGAGGCACGAAGAGGGTCGGATTTCTGAGATGATACTTGACCTTAAAAAGCGAGGGCTTTCGATAATCATTGTGGAGCACAGGGTCAGGCTGCTGATGGAGCTTGTGGAGAGGGTTGTGGTGCTCGATATGGGTAAAATTATAGCTGAAGGTTCACCTGAAGAGGTAAAGAGGAATCCTCGGGTTATAAAAGCTTACTTAGGGGAGGAAGAAGTTGCTTAGAGTCGAGAAATTGAACGTATATTACGACAGGTTGCACGTTTTGAAAGACATCTCTTTTGAGGTCAAGGAGGGTGAGATTTTTAGTATCATTGGTGCGAATGGAGCCGGGAAGACCACACTTCTCCGTTCCATCATGGGGCTAAAGGACGTTGCAGATGGAAAGATTATTTTTAAAGGAAAAGACATTACCAGGTTAAAGGCCCATGAGAGGGCTTCACTTGGTATTTCTCTCTCATTTGAGGGTGGAAGGATTTTGCGGACGCTCACCGTAGAAGAAAACCTGAGACTCGGGGCTTATCGGATTGATAAAGATAGATTTGAGGAAAGGCTCCGGTTTATCTACAAACTCTTTCCTCGACTCGAGGAGAGGAAAAAGCAGATTGCGGGGAGTCTATCAGGTGGTGAGCGTCAGATGCTTTCGATTTCACGGGCACTTATGACCGAGCCCGAGCTTCTGATGCTGGATGAGCCGAGCTTTGGCCTCGCACCAAAAATAGTAATAGAAATCTTTCAGGTCCTGAAGAAATTGAACGAGGACACTGGACTGACGCTTCTGCTTGTTGAGCAAAACGTTAAGCAGGCTTTGAAAATAGCTCATAGGGCGATGGTTATCGAGGCCGGCTATGAGGTAACCCGAGGCACACCGGATGAGATTTTGACTAACAAAGAGGTTATTGAGGCTTATTTAGGGTGAGCCATACTCGCAGGACAGATATCCCTCATTTTGCAGCGCTCACAGGACTTTTTATGAGCGAACATCACAACCGGTGTAAGGAGCAAAAAGATAATCCAGTTCAAAAGAAGGGCATGATTTTTGATGGCAGGGATTATGCCCAAAATGATTGGTAGAGCGGTTCCAACTCCCCATGTTATACCGGCCAGTTTGATTCCAAGTTTGTAATTCCCGGATTTTTCTTTAAACATGAGGGATGAGAGTTTTCCCCACCCTGTGGAGCACCATTTGCCGTAATAATAGCAGTTTGTGCATAGGTATTTTCTCAGGACGATGAGCAGCATTACTGCGAGGAATGCTATGTAAAGAATAGCAATGACAGGGATGTTTGAGACTTTTATGGGGGAAAGCAGGACATACCCAAGGCCAAAATAAATGACAAAGAGCAGGTTTTGACCTGAAATCCACCACCACGGATATTTCTCGAACATTTGTAATCCCTCCGTATTTTAATTAGAATTATACGGCTCAAGGGAGGAAGAAATGAAACTATTGAAAAACTGTCGTTATGTTGCGACCTTTGACGATGAGGGTCGTGAGCTGGAAAACGTTGATATTCTCATTGAGGGGAATAAGATATCAAAAATTGGGAAAAATATTCAAGCTGACGCTGAAGAATTTGATTGCTCCAGATTTATTGTAATTCCAGGGCTTGTGAACACCCACCATCACTTTTTCCAGATTTTAACGAGAAATTTGAAGGGGGCACAGAATGCGAAACTCTTTGACTGGCTGGTTTATCACTACCCGATATGGAAGCACATTAATGAGGAGGCCATCTATTACGCGACAAAGCTTGCCATTGTTGAACTTTTGAAGACCGGGGTGACCACCACATCGGATCACCATTATCTCCATCCAAAGGGAGTAACCGGTGACATAATGGAAATTCAGGTAGAAGTGGCCCGTGAGCTTGGGGTGAGATTTGCACCGACCCGGGGCTCTATGACCATGGGCGAAAAGGACGGTGGATTGCCACCAGAAGACCTTGTGGAGCCCGATGATGTTGTCATAAAAGACATGCAGAGGGTGGTGGAGAAATTTCACGATCCATCAGATTTTTCAATGACGAGGGTAATTCTTGCTCCGTGTAGCCCGTTTAATGTGACCCTTGATTTGATGAGGGAGACAGAGAAGCTTGCTCGCTCCTATGGAGTTTTTATGCACACTCATCTTGCTGAGACAAAAGACGAGGAGCATTACTGTCTTGAGAAGTATGGAAAGAGGCCGCTTGCGTTGATGGAAGAGCTCAACTGGCTCGGGCCGGATGTCTATTTTGCGCACGGAATCTGGTTTAACGATGAGGAGCTACGGTTACTCAAGGAAACCGGCACAGGAGTTTCCCACTGTCCTTCGTCCAACATGAGATTGGGCTCCGGGATTGCTCGTATAAGAGAAATGATAGACAAGGGGATTCGTGTTGGACTGGGAGTTGATGGTTCTGCGTCTAATGATACGTCTGACATGCTGGGAGAGGTGAGAAATGCCCTCTTACTTCAGAGAGTTAAATATGGCGCAGCCGGTTTAACTGCGAGAGAGGCCCTATATCTTGCAACGAGGGGAGGCGCTTCCATCCTAGGATTCAGTAAGGTGGGGCAGATAAAGGAGGGATACGCTGCTGATCTCGTTCTAATTGACCTTTACAAAATACAGCGTGCAGGAAGTTTAGAGGACCCTGTCGCATCGCTTGTTTTCACAGGGTACAACCACGAGATAGATTACTCATTTATCAATGGGGAGATGGTGGTGAAAGATGGTAGAGTGAAGGGTGTTGATGAAGAGGAACTTGCGCAAAAGGTAAATTTAATTGCCAGAAATCTAATTGAGAAGAATCACTAATTGACATTTAGTCCTTCACTGTATAAAATCGGGCAATATTTAAAAAGGAGGTAAGATATGTGGCGTAAGTTGGTAGTAGGAATTGCTGTTCTTGCCTTTGTAGGCACAGGAATAGCTGAAAAGAAAGAGGTAAAGCGTGTAATCACGACCGCAAAGGCAGAAGGGATGTGGAATAGTGCTGTATCCCATTCTCTTCCTGTAACAAAAGCAAAGGGAGATACCCTTTACTACTATAACGCAGTCGATGCAAATGCAATTGGTTTAACCGGTGGTGGAACTTATGAAGCGGCGATCAGACTCACACCCGCAGAACTTGGTTCATATAATGGTTATGCGGTTACAGAGGTCCTATTTTATCACCACGAAACCGGAACACATTCCGGGAATATTAAGATTTATGGTGCTGGAACAAGCGTGTCACCGGGGAATTTGATAACTACAGAGCCATACACTGCCAGTGATAGTGGGTGGGTTGTGGTTCCTCTTTCCCACCCGGTTATGGTAGACCCCAATAGCGATCTATGGATTTCTGTTGAAATCACCCACGCTGCAAACGAATATCCAATTTCTGTAGACAACGGCCCGGCTGTAGCGGGCAAGGGAGACTGGGTTTATTCAGCCGCGATTGACACACTGTGGCACGAACTCAGGAATCTTAGCTCAACGCTGGACTTTAACTGGGATATTGCCGCAGTTGTTAGCCCCTATGGAGATTCACTTGATCCACTTCCGCCCACAGATGTAACAGCCTATTCTGACTATACAATGCCCACAAGTATGGCCGTTTCATGGACTGATCCTACACACTATGTGGGCGGTGACACCCTTACAGACTTCTACATTGAAGTCTGGCTCTCCGGTGGAACAAAAGATTCCACTCTTGTTGACACGGTGCCGGCCGGCGTTCAGACAGACACACTTACTGGTTTGACTGATGGTACACTTTACACAGTTTACCTTAGAACAGTGGATGCCAATGATTCCACAAGTCCGTTTGTGAGCACCAGCTGGTATGCAGGTGGTTCTCCATATCCTGCACCACCATCCAACCTTGTTGGAAATGTAGTGGACGAGTCACACGTTGAGCTCACATGGATAAATCCATCCACACAGGCTGATGGAACTCCACTGGACGATCTTGCTGGAATTAATATTTACGTGGATGGAACACTCAACTCTTCATATCCTACAACCGCAGCAGGATTACCATGCACGGACACAATTAATGTAACTCCTGGTTCTCACAGTATTTATGTCACAGCATATGACAACGAGACTCCTGTTCATGAGTCAGATCCTTCCAACACAATTCAGGTTGTCACCAATGCGCATGCTGGTGGCCCTGATGGATTTGGGTATACATTCATGGATTCTGACTATCACGGTGGGCCTTCATTCAACTGGATAGATATCACCTCAACTGGAACACCCCTGAATCTTGGTGACGATGACCATACTCATCTTATGGATATTGGATTCACTTTCCCCTTCTATGACGCTACTTATACACAGATAGACATTGAGTCTAATGGAACTATTATTTTCGCTGATCATTACGTTGGACTTAGCAACGAAGCACTCCCCTCAGATGCTTACAGCGGTCCATGGGACCTTATAGCCTTCTATTGGTCTGACCAGAATCCATCTGCACATGGGCAGGTTTATTTCCAGTCTTTTGGCACCTATGCAGTTATCGAATTTTACGAGGTTCCCGAGTATGGTGGTTCCACATACAACACTTACGAAGTGGTTCTTCACCAGAATGGTGACATTGACATGAACTATCTGACCATTACAGATTACAGTGATGAGACAATTGGAATTCAGGATGCCTCAGCATACCCCAATGGGGACTGGTACCTCCAGTACACCTATGATGGTAATCCACTTGTTCCTCATGACAGTCTGACCATCCATTTTGCTTATCCTGTTGAGGTCAGCGAGAATCCTATCAACACACCAAAACTTGCACTTCTTGGCACAACGACCAATCCAGGAAGAGGAATTTCTACAGTCTCCTTCTCGGTGCCGAAGAGCATGAATGTGGACCTTGCACTCTATGACCTCTCAGGTAGAAAGGTCAAAGAGATCTTCTCAGGAAGAGCAAATGCAGGACTCCATAGAGTGAACTTCAGCACAGGAAGTCTTGCCAATGGAATCTACTTCGTGAAAATGGAAGCTGGCAACTTCAGAGATGTAGCTAAGGTGCTGGTGGTTAAGTAAGGTATAAGAAAT
>JALXCE010000091.1 GCA_026991055.1 Caldifarciminota bacterium
CAGGAGCGATTGTTGACTCTGCTGATGCAGGAATAGCTCCTGCGGGAATAACATTTTTCAACGGGAAAATCTATGTTGTGGCATCCTTTTACGATCTTACAACTTACACAGCGGACACAGGCTATCTATACGTTTTTAATACAAACCTGCAGAAGCTGGATAGCCTCGTCCTCTTTGTGAATCCAACGCTTATCGCTGACGACGGCAGTAATGTCATTGTTGCAGGCGGCGATTACACAACGGGAGGAGGAAATCTCTGGAAAATCAGTCCGGACAGTCTTGTAGTAACTGGTACTCTTGCACTTACCGGAGTTCCAGGAGCCCTGGTTGTAAAAGATGGCAAAGCTTATCTAACCGGTTACACCTATTACCCCACGGTGGTTAATCTTGCCACAATGCAGGTTTTGAATACATACACGAATGCACCAGCAAGTATGGGTTTCATGGGAATTGATGTTAACTTAAGTGCTTCAAAGATTTATGTGGCTGTAGCGAGCTGGACTGATGCCAACTATCTTTGGATCATCGACGCTGCAACAGGGGATACATCAAGTGTTGAGCTTGGAAATGCCAAGGGTTCGCAGATTGTTAAGTATCTTGAAGTTGAAGAATAGCATCTCCTCTGGGTGATAGGTCACCTCCCGGGCAGGAGTGGGGCGGCCCGAAGGGCCGCCCCACTCCTACCTCACCATTTTCAATTCCTCACTATCAATTGAAAAATAAGATGCTCCCGTAAAAACGGGCATTGGAGTTTCAATAGAAATTTAATAAATTTCAAGTTGTGACCCCTCACCTAACCTCTCCCCTCAAAGAATTTATGCGGGAAGAGGAAGGTTTTTTATGTGTGGCAGGATAAATTTTTGCATTCGAAAAATTCGATCCTTATTCAGGTTAATTTTGATAGGCATGATAAATTGAACAATTATTTGGGTCCAGAGAAAGTAACCATTACCCACTAAGCAAGTGAACCAAAGTCTAAATAATCATTCCCTCCCCAGCGCTGTGCGCCGGCAAAGGAATAAGGGAGGGGGGCCGCTTAAGATTGATAAAAATTCAAGATGTAAACCCTGATTGAAATTTTAAAAATGTAGCCCCTCTCCTTAATTCTCCTCCCGCAAGTATTTATGCTGGGAGGAAGTTGATTGTACAACAGGAAATCTAATTTCAACTGCAGAGAAAATTCTTTTGCATAGCCGTTTGGTCAATCTACCAAGATCAAACAAACCGCAGAATGGGCCTAAATCCCTCCTTCACCGGGAAAAGAGGCGTCAGGGGATAATGGGAAAGAACAAAAATTGGAAAGCTTGAACCTTCGAGATTTTCCATACACACTTTGTGCGAATGGAAGATGATTTTTTGGAAAAATTCCTGATAAAAATTCGCTAATCTTTAATCTCATATCACACTTACATTTTGTTGACAAATATCACTTTTTTAGTTATATTTTATATATGCGTTGCAACGCATTATATTCTAAATGACTAATTCAATTGACAAAGAAGTGGGACCGGGTAAATTCATGGCTAATTTTCTGCAATGAGGATGATAAATACTATTTCCGAAAATTAGCCGCCTACGAAAATCTACCCGGCAAATATATGAGGAGGTGAGTTATGAGTAAAGTACACCGATGGGCTATAGTATTCTCAATCCTTGCATGGGGATATGCCTATAGCATCCCAACTCATCTGATACCTGCGAAAGGCGCAGTTGCATGGAGTTTTCCGGGTAACCTCACAATTTATCCCCATTCCGTCACGTACAGGAATGCCAAAATCGTGCTATTGAACGAGCAAAAACCAGGAATAGCGTTCTCACATCAACTTCCTGCAACTTTTAACTTTCTCAAAAGCAAATACACTATTAGGAACGTAAAGGGATTCCGTCAAGTTGTCTTTCACGAAGTCTATCCCGGCATTGAAAGAGTGATTGCTGGACTTGAAAATGGTGGTATCAGTATCTCCTGGAAAGTAGCCCCTGGAGCCGATCCATCCAGAATTCAATTTCGTATCTATTCTGATGATATTCAATGGATGCAAAATAGTATAAAAGTCGGTACATGGGAAATGGGGAATCTACACGCGTATCAGGGTGTAAAAGAAATCGAGATATCCCTTTTAAAGATTGACGAAAATACCTTTACATTCAAATTGGGTCAATATGATAGTAGCAAACCTATTGTGATTGACCCGGACCTTACCACACTTGAATCAGGTACCTATCTTGGAGGTTCAAATGGCGATGGTATCACTGATATTATTACATCTGGAGATTCCGTTTTCGTTGTGGGATACACCCAATCAGCCGATTTCCCGGTGACCCCTCACGCATACGATACTTCATTCAATTCAGGAGGCTACGATGTGTTTGTGGCCTCATTTGATAAAGATCTGAGCACACTGTACGCGGCAACCTTCCTTGGCGGAAGTGATTCTGATAGGGGCAATGCCATTGCTAAAACATCTGATGGAGGTTTTGTCGTTGCCGGACAGACTTTTTCCTCAGACTTTCCCATTGTTTATGGTTATCAGAGTTCCCGACGAGGCTCTGCTGACGCATTTGTAGCTATTTTGAATGGACATTTAAGCGCACTTAATTTCTCAACTTACATTGGTGGTGATGACGTTGATTGGGCAAATGACGTAGTTGTGGGAACCGGAGATACCATTTTTATCTGTGGAGCAACATATTCCAATAATTATCCATTAACGACAATGGCCCTTGACAACACATACAACGGTGGACCAGCAGGATTTATCACAGCTTTCATGCCGGATTTATCCACCCTTGTAGCAAGTACATATATCAGCGGAGACTATAGTGACGAACTTTATAAGCTTGCCGTTGATGAATCAACTGTAGTCGCTGTGGGCTACTCTTCCTCACCCAATATTCCAATGGACCCGAATGGTTTCGACATCCGGGTTGATGGCCAGGATGCTTATATAATTCGTACAGACCACCTCCTTCAATCTATGATTGGTGCAACCTTCTATGGCGAGCAGGGGCCGGTGTATCACGGGTATCCAACCACAGCCTATTCTGTTGCACTCACCCCCTCTGATAAAATTATAACAGGTGGCTACATTAACGGCATCCCTGGAGCGAATATTCTACCTATTGTAGGTGGATTTGATAATACAGTCGGCGGGTATTCTGAGGGTTTCGTCGCTATATTTGATGGAACACTGCAGAACTTGATTGCATCTACCTATATAGGTGGTGATGGAGACGACGAAGTCAAAGACGTAGCATGGACCACAACGACTTCACAAACCATACTGGTCGTGGGAAACACCACTTCTAATGATATGCCTTATGATGCTACCCAGCTCTCTCCTTATGATGACTCGCACAATGGAGGACAGGACTTATTTATTTATACCCTGCCAGAAAACCTTAATCTTACTTACGGATTTACATATTATGGTGGCTCAATGGATGATTATGCAAAGGCAATTGTTCATATTAACAATTCGCTGATTGTAGCCGGGAATACGGATTCTTCAGTAATACCGCTTGCGGGCTCACCTTATGACAACTCTCCAGATGGCCCGACAGACGGCTTTTTAGCGAAATTTGACAATACCGGTCCACCTGCCACAGGCGTATCAGAACATGAGAGCAAGAAATCTATTTACTGGGAAATGCCGGACCGATTGGTATTAAATCTCAACCGAGCTTCATACATCGGGATCGAAATGTATAATCCTGCCGGTCGTCTCGTCTATGAAGAAACTTTTGGGGTTTTGCCGGCAGGAAAAAATGAGATTCCGGTTAAGGTGAAATTGATCGGATTCATAAGAGTCCGTGTAGGGGACAGGGTTATGACAGTTAAGGCAATGGATTTGAGGAATTAGGGGTTAATTAATGTGAGAGGGGGAGGGTGAATCTTCGATTCACCCTCCCCCTCTCACATTAAAAAGAATCCATACACCACTGTCTAAAGACAAAAACATCTTTTTCTCAACATGATTTCTCGCTGGAAAAATGTATAAGCCTTTGCGCCCCCGCGCGAAGCGCGGGGGCGCAAAGTAAAGGGGACATTCTACTTGTAAGCTTAGAAATTTCCCTCTCAAAACCCATGAGCTTCATTACAAATCCCATCAATGGCTTACATGCGTCAACTTGCATTAAAATTAGACACCTATGGAAAAGGTTATCATTCTGGATTTTGGCTCTCAGTACACACAGCTCATTGCCCGAAGAGTGAGGGAGAATAACGTCTATTCGGAGATTGTCCCCTACAATATCTCACCCGACCAGATAGGAGATGATGTAATTGCCATAATCCTCAGTGGCGGGCCGGGTAGTGTTTACGATGAAAGGCCATACCTGCCTGATAAACGGATATTTGAGCTTGGAAAACCCATTCTGGGAATATGCTACGGCCTTCAGATTATTGCCCACATGTTAGGTGGTAAGGTCGCTCCGGCAGGTGAAAAGGAATATGGATATGCCGAGCTTGAAATCATCAAAGATTCACCACTTTTTAGTAATATACCCGATTTAAAAGTACAGGATCACAAGAGAAATGAAGATACCCCCCACCTTACTCCTCCCCCCACGCACGAAGTGCGTGGGGGGAGGATGGGTGTAAGAAAATTCCGCGTATGGATGAGCCACGGGGATAGGGTTCTATCAATCCCCGAAAATTTCAGGGTTATTGCCCGCACTGCCAACTCCCCCTATGCTGCAATCTCAGACGAGAAGAGAAAAATTTATGGCTTGCAGTTTCATCCCGAAGTGGTTCACACGAAGTATGGAACTGAAATCATTCGAAATTTTCTCTACGAGATAGCCGGAGCAAAGGGTGAATGGAAACTGGAAAATTATGTTGAAACTATGATTGCAGAAATCAGGGAGAAAGTGGACGGCAACGGGGTGATCCTTGCCCTATCCGGCGGCGTTGATTCCTCTGTAGTTGCCTATCTGCTTGCAAAGGCGGTGGGCGAAAATTTTTACCCCATATTTATTGACACAGGGCTGCTCAAGATCGGAGAAACCGAAAGGATTAAAAAATTTTTCGGACATTTGAAAAACTTAAGAATAATTGATGCACGCGAAATATTTTTAAATGCCCTGAAAGGTGTAAAAGACCCCGAAGAAAAGCGAAAGATTATCGGAGAAAAATTCATCGAGGTATTTCGAGACGAGTCCCTGAAGCTTAAGGATAAGATCAAATTCCTCGCTCAGGGGACCCTGTATCCGGATGTGATCGAATCAACACCGGTAGTGGGTCCTTCAGAGACCATCAAATCCCATCACAATGTCGGCGGACTGCCCGATTGGCTACCTTTTGAACTCCTCGAGCCCCTCAAGATGCTCTTTAAAGATGAAGTAAGGAAGATTGGCAAAATTCTCGGTATGCCCGATGAACTAATCAGCCGTCACCCCTTTCCCGGTCCTGGCTTTGCAATCAGAATCATCGGAGAGGTGACCGAGGAGAGCCTTTCTCTTGTTAAGATGGCAGATTTAATTATTGAAGAAGAAATCAAAAATGCAGGATTGTATGAGGAGCTCTGGCAGGTGTTCCCGGTGTTACTTCCCATCAAAACTGTAGGCGTAATGGGGGATAAAAGGACTTACGAGTATGTGGTCGCATTGAGGGCTGTAACGTCTGTTGATGGAATGACAGCAGATTGGGCAAAGCTCCCATACGATGTTTTGGAGAGAATTTCAAGCAGGATTGTTAATGAAATCACAGGAATAAACAGGGTCGTTTTTGATGTTACATCCAAGCCCCCAGCCACCATTGAGTGGGAGTAGTTGTTAAGTTCCGGCCGCAAATATTATAATTTCCCCGAATGCTCATTAAAAAGGAGGTTTCAATATGGATATTAAGCAGGTTGCCGTAATTGGTGCAGGTACCATGGGGAATGGCATTGCCCATGTTTTTGCCCAGTATGGATACAATGTAGTTCTTGTTGACATAAAGGACGAGTACCTCGAGCGCGCACTCCAGACTATCTCAAAAAATATGGACAGACAGATTAAAAAGGGAACGCTGACCGAGGACGAGAAGAAGGCTGCCCTTGCAAGGATTCTTCCAACAACGAACATGGAGCAGGTGAAGGACGTGGATTTTGTAGTGGAGGCAGTTATCGAGAATAAGGACCTTAAAAAGGACATCTTTAAGAAATTAGACGAACTCACGAGGCCTGAGGTTATACTCGCATCAAACACGTCATCGATATCAATAACTGAGCTTGGAGCGGTGACGAAAAGGCCTGATAAAGTGGCGGGAATGCATTTCATGAATCCTGTGCCGGTAATGAAATTGGTGGAGGTAGTGAAGGGGCAGCTCACATCAGATGAGACAATAAATATTATCCTTGACCTTTCCAGGAAGTTAGGAAAAGACCCTGCGCTTGTGAATGACTACCCGGGTTTTGTGGCAAATAGAATTCTCATGCCCATGATTAACGAGGCGATTTACGCTCTGATGGAGGGTGTGGCTGATAGAGACAATATTGATAAAGTAATGAAACTTGGAGCCAACCATCCAATGGGGCCTCTTGCTCTTGCAGACCTCATTGGCCTTGATGTTGTACTTTTTATCCTCGAGGTCATGCACAGAGACCTCGGTGATCCCAAGTATCGTCCCGCTCCGCTTTTAAGGAGAATGGTTGCTGCGGGTCTGCTTGGGAGAAAGAGTGGAAAGGGATTCTACGATTATACGAAGTGATTTTGTGGGGGGCGGGTGAATCTTCGATTCACCCGCCCCCTTTCTCAAGCATACCATCCTAAAATTTCACAATCTTTGCCACTTTGTCCGCGATTCTGAGGAAGTAAATACCGGATTTCAGGGAACTTATGTCAATTGCCATTTCTCCCGCCAGCTTATTGAATTTCATCTGCAGTTTTCCATCTATCGAATATATCCTCACCTCTCCCGGCTGTGATTGTATCCTTATAACTCCACGCGTTACCACAGGTCTAACAATAAATTCAGGAAAGTTAAAACCGCTACCAACCATTGTTGGCACACCACTTGCAGCAAGCCCCCTCACCCCTACCTGAGACGCAGTTCCTGCATAATTCCAGCCTTTTGAGGAAGTCCGCCTCATCAGCTCACCGGTGTCAAAACAGATCAGCACCATGCTATCTTCTGTCACCATCATGTCTGTAACTCCTACCTGAGAGACAGTCTCTGACATCTGCCAGCTCACACCAGAATCAAGTGACTTCATTATGTCTCCGTAGTAATTCACTGCGAAGAGCGTGTCTGAAAGTGCATCAAGAGCAATCATCCTTGCTAAACCCGTTGAGCCCACAAGATTCCAGCTTCCCGAATTTCCCTTTCTCCATACATCACCAGACTCTGTCAAAGCGTACATGTATGTTCCATCATTCGCAAGAGAAACAAATCCATTGCCTCCTATGGAGTTTGTGAGGGTTAATGATTCAACTTCTGAGCCTT
>JALXCE010000092.1 GCA_026991055.1 Caldifarciminota bacterium
CGATTTTATTATGAAATTAGCCGCAAAGATTCTTCATCTAAGGTAACCAAGATAGTTAAACCGAGCAGTTTTTTCAGAAAAACCAAGGATGGGCACCTCTTTTACGTGGATCACTCACCACCTTCAGGAGGCGTAAGTTATTTCCTGCGAAGTTTCATAAGACGTTCCCGCTATGTTCCTATGAGTATGACCTGGGGAAATGATTTAGCATGGGGTTTTTTGTCGGGAACATTGCCAGCCGGTGGATATGTACTTAATGAGTTACAAGATGTGCTCACCATGGCTGATGAAATATATCATGGATTGATTTTCCAAAAAAGTGACATGATTGGCCCATATTCCCTGGTAGTAAACCCCCAACCAACCAATGATTACAATATTGATATAGTCGTTGATCCAATGCATGGCAAAGAGTACGTCAGTATTGGATCACTGGGATATATTTACGTAAATGGTCCTAACGGCTGGTCTCCCATTATCAATACCTATTTTGCCAAACCCCATAACAAGGGGTTGGCAATAGACAGCAACGGCTGGCTATTTACTGAAAATGCAGCCTCAGAGGACCAATTTGGAGGAAGAATTTTTGGATTCAAGGATCCCTTTCGTATTACTCCTGGACAGATTCATACTACAGAAGATAGATACCTGGTTGGCACTGAAAGCTATTACAGTCCCGTTCTGCATTATGCTAAGCCGGTTTCCCTGGTAGATATGACAATGGGAGACTGGTACAGATACTTAGAAAGCTCTTATTTGGATTCGAGGGCTTCTCCTCCAAACGATAAGAATCCTGGTGCCTTGATGGATGCAGCAAACTCCATTCTGGCCGCGGGAGGCGGAGGAGGCGGTGCGAATAGTTCTTCTTCAGCAGGTCCAGATATAGATAGCGAAAGCATAGGTATTTTAGATTTAGCTGATCAGTCCTTTATGGTGCTCGACAGACGGCATGGAGAGCCAGCTCCACAATGGCCACAGAGAAACATTGCACGACCCGCTATTTGCCGATTCAATCATGAAATTGAGGCCGATTCACACATTAGACAGCACCCACTTTATAGTGGCCTTTCCTTTGTCAATTCGGGAGACAACGTGTATTTCTTTGACGATTTCTGGTTATGCGGTAACTCCCACAGGCTTTTTAGTAACGATTCCGGTGAACTGCCTTTTGCACATATTTCGGACATCTTCTTGGACAATTCCGGGAATCTCTTCCTGTCAGATTCTCAAAAGGGAAAGCTTTATGTAGTGCAGTCAGACAAGGTTTTAAGGGGATCAATTGGTTCCTCAGACATCTGCGTCTTACCTTACAGTTTCAATCATCCCTTTACTATTGAAGGCAGTGCGGACGGAGAGGACCTGCTTGTCGCAGACTACAATGGAATTCATAAGGTTCCTTTATTAGTGCCTTATAGTATCGCCAACAATGAGATTGCCCTATTTAACGCATCAACCATTTTGACTGAAAAAGGGGGGGCTGTCTCACCTGTATATTATTGTAACGGGTCAAGGGATAGTATTCTTTTACCAAAACCTGATGACAGTAAGCCGGTTAAACTTATCTTAAAGCCCAATAATCCTGAAAAGGGCGATGAGATTATAAAAGTATCTAGTGACAGCACACAAATATGTTACTTGGAACAGGCTAACTCAAGTACGTCGGACAATGTTACCATCGAATGGGGTGATCCGAAACATTTTGACTTTACCATGCAGCTATCTCAGGAGGATGCAGGCAAACTTATCGTCAGAAGCATCGAATTACCCGTTGCTAGGCTAGTTAAACACGATGAGGTAACAAATGCTCCAGACGCGAATTTGACTTCAAACATAGTCATTCCCCATATTGTTAATAGGCCATGCGGCGAGACATCGCCTATAGTCCTTTTTGCACCCAAAACCGTCAAATCTACGGCTCAGACAGTTGATATAAAGGGAATGGTCATAGATTCATCCGTTTCTAATGTAATCGTGAAAGACGATAGTGGACACGTGAAAATGGTTCCTGTTAACAGCGGACAGTTTGATGTCAATGTCACTGTACATCAAGGCAGAATAAAAATAGAGATAATAGCAAAATCAGGCGATAGACACTGGCTTGTTACGCGGTATGTGGATGCAGACAGTAGTAATTACGCTACTGTAACTGGCACGGTG
>JALXCE010000093.1 GCA_026991055.1 Caldifarciminota bacterium
GCCACCCGCGTCCGTGAATTATTTCGACTGGAATGACACCGTATCGAAAGATAAATCTATTCAGCTCACGGCCAAGGGAAAGCTCGTAGAAGAACACAAGGATGTTTATGGTTATGAGGGTGTAGTTTACCCAGGGTCGTCTGTAGGATGGATTTTCATCTTTGATAGGCAGCATTGCTAATCCTCATAAAATTTTGGTCCTTCCACCACAGGATTGCGAAGGACCCCAAGCCCTTCAATTTCGATTTCTACAATGTCACCTGGCTTAATCGGTCCCACCCCACGGGGAGTTCCAGTTGAGATAATGTCTCCTGCATTAAGCGTCATGATCTTCGAGATGTACGACACAAGGAATGGAATAGGGAAAATCATGTCCTTTGTGTTACCCTGCTGGACACGGACACCATTGACCCTCGTTTCAAGATTTATCTCTGAGGGATCAAAGTACTCAGCCGGCACGATCCATGGGCCCACAGGAGCAAAGGTATCAAACCCCTTTGCGCGGGTCCACTGACCGTCCTTTCTCTGCAGGTCTCTTGCGGTAACATCGTTGAGGCATGTGTAGCCAAGTATGTATTTTTCAGCCTCTTCCATCGAAACGTTGCGGGCTTTCTCTTTTATCACTACGGCAAGCTCGGCCTCGTAATCCACTCGCCCGATGTCCGGTGGCACCACGATTTCCTCATCCGGCCCAATTACCGCAGTGGAGGGTTTTATGAAGATTTTTGGCTCCTCCGGCTCTTCATCCTGCTCCCTTATCTCCCCCACATGGGAGCGATAGTTCAATCCCACTGCCACGATCTTGGTGGGGTTCACCGGCACAAGCAAATCTTCATAGACAAAATCAAAAACGGTATTGAGAGAGCGGTCAATCTTTTCCCCGGTAGTTTCATTTATCATGGGGAAAAAGTTGTCATCTATTACCGCTCCGAAAAATATCTCCCCTCCCTTCTTTATCCTCGCCAGTTTAATGTCCATTTTTTACCACCAGACTCAAAAGTTTATTGGGCACATAAATAACCTTCACAATTTCTTTGCCCTCAACAAATCTTTTGACCTTTTCATCTGCAAGAGCAATCTCCAGGACGCTGTCTTTATCTGAATCGAGTGGAACCTCAAGCCTGCTTCTCACCTTTCCGTTTATCTGCACCGGAATTTCAACTGTATCGTGGGTGAGGTATTTCTCATCGTACTCCGGGAATCTGTTTTTGAAAACAGATTCCTCGTGGCCGAGCTGATGCCAGAGCTCTTCCGCGAGATGTGGTGCAAAAGGTGCAAGGAGCAGAACTAATTTCTGAAGGCTGAGGGCAAAAACAGGACTGCTGGTATCCTTGAATGTATAAAGCGCATTCACAAGCTCCATAATTCTTGCAATTGCCGTGTTGAAATGAAACTCTGTGGAGTCTTTTCTCACCTCGTAGATAGTCCTTTGAAGTGTCACGTAAAGCTTTTTCTCCTCGTCACTCATCTTATCCGGATCAGCCTCGCCCGATTTATTAATTTCATCAAGGTTCTCCTGATAGAGACGCCACACACGGTTCAGGAATCTCTTGGCACCCTCAACGCCGGCATCTGTCCACTCCATGTCCTTCTCAGCGGGACCGGCAAAGAGGATGGTTATCCTCGCAACATCAGCTCCATGCTCCCGAACAAATGGCCCCACGCGCACCACATTTCCTCTTGACTTTGACATCATCTCCACACGCTCTTCCAACTGGGTGCCGCATTTTTTGTGAAATGGCACCTTTTCGCCGTTAATCTCTTTGAACTCGATGTCCTTTTCCTCCACAACTTCGAGGCATTTGGGGCACCAGTAGAATTTTTTGTGAACCAACCCCTGCGTAAAGAGTGCCGAGAAGGGCTCAGGAGCTGGAACCATCCCTTCATCGTAAAAAACTTTGTTTATAAACCTTGCATAAATCAGGTGCTTTGTTGCATGCTCAGCGCCGCCGATATACTGGTCAACGGGCATCCATTTATTTGCCTCTTCCTTGCTGAAAGGCTCGTGGTCGTTGTGGGGATCAGTGTATCTCAAATAGTACCATGAAGAATCCACGAATGTATCCATGGTGTCAGGATCGCGTCTTGCCGGCCCACCGCACTTTGGACACGTGGTGTTCATAAACTCTTCCACATCCTCAAGGGGTGAGCGGCCCTGGGGCATGAAACTTTTGATATTTTCTGGAAGTTTGACTGGAAGCTGGTCCTCTGGAACAGGCACCACACCGCACTTCGGGCAGTGCACCACCGGTATGGGTGCACCCCAGTAACGTTGCCTTGAAATCAGCCAGTCTTTGAGCCTGTAGCTCACTGCAGGCCCACCAAGCCCGAGCTCTTTTAATTTTTTCTGAAGGGCCTTGATACCCTCTTCAGAAGTGAGTCCGCTAAACTCCCCGGAATTCACCATTATTCCATAGCCTGTGTAAAGCTCTCCTTCTTCAATTTCTCCCTCAGGAGGCTTGATGACATTGATAATGGGAATTCCGTACTTTTTGGCAAACTGGTAGTCCCTTTCGTCGTGGGCAGGCACGCCCATCACAATTCCCGTCCCATAATTGGCAAGAACATAATCAGCGACCCAGATTTGAACCTTCTCACCTGTAAGTGGATGAATGGCATAAGTGCCTGTGAAAATTCCCGTCTTTTCTTTCTCCTCAGCAGTGCGCTCCATTTCCGTCTTCTGAAGCGCCTCCTGGATGTACTTTTCAACCTCTTCCCTGTTGGGGGAATCTTTTAAAATGGTTTCAAGAATTTCGTGCTCCGGTGCGATGGTTATGAATGTAACACCAAAAACTGTATCTGCCCTTGTGGTAAACACAGGGAGTCTCGTCTTACCATCCTGATACATGAAAACAATTTCGGTCCCCTCGGATTTCCCTATCCAGTTCTCCTGCATCTTAATGATTTTGGGAGGCCATTTGCCCTCAAGGAGCTTCAAGTCTTCAAGCAGTCTCTCAGCATAGTCTGTGATTTTGAAAAACCATTGCTCGAGCTTTTTCTTAACGACAGGTGTGCCACATCTCTCGCATTTCCCCTCGATTACCTGCTCATTGGCAAGCACTGTCTTACAGTTTGGACACCAGTTGACGTATTCGTTTTTTCTGTAGGCAAGGCCTTTTTTGTAGAGGAAAAGGAAAATCCACTGAGTCCATTTGTAGTAATCGGGGGCACAGGTGGCAATCTCACGGTCCCAGTCGTAGGTTATTCCAATGCTTTTAAGGGTCTCTTTGTAGGTGTTAATGTTTTTGTAAGTCCACTCTTTGGGGTCGATTCCATGTTTGATAGCGGCATTCTCAGCGGGCAGTCCAAAGGCATCCCATCCCATGGGATGTAGAATATCAAAGCCTTCCATGAGTTTTACACGAGCAACCACATCGCCTATAACATAATTTTTGAGGTGTCCCATGTGAAGGTCGCCGGACGGATAGGGGAACATTTCGAGCACGTAGTATTTGTTCTGAGGGTTCTCTTTTGTCTTATGTAGTCCTATTTCTTCCCACCATTTCTGCCATTTCTTTTCGATTTCGTGGATGGGGTACTCGTTTTTCTTAGCCATTTTGAATTAAGCCTCCCTGTGTTGAAAATTAAAAAGGAGCTGACGTCCCCGCGAAGCGGGGCGTTGACCCCGCTTCGCGGGGACGTCAGCAAATTCACTCATTTTCTAAATAACTAAGCTGCCTTCTTCTCACCTAAAAGCTTGGCCACAAGCGAGGCCTCTATCTCTTTTACTTTTTCATTAAACTTATCTACAGGCAGCTCTTTGAGCCTTGTGATCTCCTCGAGTTCGGGCAGTGTGGTTATTGTTTCAATTGTTGCAGTTTGCTCTTTCAATGCCTTTTCTGCTGTTTCGTAGAAAAATCTGATAATTTTGATCATTCCAAAAAGTTTGTCAGTAGGACAGGAAGCATCAACCTCGTGGAATGCATTCTGCTGAAGGAATGCTTCTCGAATGAGCTTTCCTGTCTCGAGCATGAGTCTTTCGTGGTCGTGAAGAGCATCTGGGCCCACGAGCTGGACGATTTCCTGGAGTTCAGCGTCTCTCTGGAGCATCTCTCCGGCCCATCTTCTGTATTCGCTCCAGTCTTTTGTGACATTTTCAAGATACCATTTTTCAATCAGTGGATAATAAAGGGTGTAGCTCCTAAGCCAGTTAATTGCAGGGAAATGCCTTCTGTGGGCAAGGTCTGTATCCAGCGCCCATAGAGCACCAGTCACGCGCATAGTACTCTGCGTAACAGGCTCGGAATAGTCACCACCTGGAGGTGAAACTGCTCCAACCACGGTGACCGAGCCCTGCTCATCGCCTTTACCCAGAGTTTCCACACGTCCTGCACGCTCATAGAATCCTGCCAGCTTTGCGTGAAGATACGTAGGATAACCTTCCTCACCGGGCATTTCTTCAAGACGTGAAGAAATCTCACGAAGCGCTTCTGCCCATCTTGATGTGGAGTCAGCAAGCAGAAGCGTGTTGTATCCCATATCTCTGAAATACTCTGCAATTGTGATCCCCGTATAAATGGATGCCTCACGGGCAGCAACTGGCATGTTGGAGGTGTTAACTACCAGGACTGTTCTACCCATGAGAGGCCCACCCCTCTGCGGGTCTTCGAGCTCAGGGAATTCCACAAGCACCTCGGTCATCTCATTACCACGCTCACCGCATCCGATATATACAACTACGTCAACCAGCGAATACTTTGCAAGTGTCTGCTCGAGCACCGTTTTCCCTGTACCAAAACCACCGGGAAGCGCAGCGCTTCCACCGAGCGCGATGGGGAAGAAGAAATCCAAAATCCTCTGACCGGTCATCAAAGGAACCACTGGCCTTAATCTCTTTTTGTAAGGACGTGGAATCCTAACAGGCCACTTGTGGAACATCTTGATTTCACGACCATCCTCTAAAATTACAACTGGTTCCTCGATGGTAAAATCACCCTTCCTTGCCTCTTTAACAACTCCCTCTTTCATATTGGGAGGCATCATGATGTAATGGACAATGGATGGGGTCTCCTGCACTTTACCAAGCTTGTCGCCAGGCCCCACCTTGTCACCCTTTTTAACAATAGGCTCAAAAGTCCATTTTTTCTCTCTATTCAAAGCAACTGTATGAACACCTCTTTCAATAAAATCCCCCTTCTCCTCTCTGATCTTTTCGAGGGGTCTCTGAATGCCATCAAATGCGTTGAACAGCAATCCGGGACCGAGCTCCACGATAAGGGACTGACCTGTAGGCTCAATGGGCTCTCCAACGAAGAGTCCCGATGTGTCCTCATAAACCTGGATGTATGCGTCATCTCCTTCGAGTCGGATAACTTCGCCAATGAGTCCGATTTTCCCCACCCAGACGATTTCGTTCATTTTCACCCCGCTCATCCCTGTTCCTACAACAAGGGCTCCTGAAATTCTTTTAATAGTTGCCATTACACACCTCCAACATGTTTTGGAAAATTTCCACTTATTATATAAGCAAACCCTTAGAATAACAAGATTTTCGCAAAGAGCACGCGAATGTGAAGGAGAACATGTTTTTAAAGGATTTGTACGCCCACAACATTGCTAAAATGTAGCAGAACTACTACAGAGCTTCTTGCAAGGTCTACCACCTATCTACTGACCACTACCCCGATGACGTCCCGGTCCTGTGGTAAAGGCTCTTTGATCAGAACTTCCTTAAATTCCCCTTCCTTAATTCTTTCGCCCTTGATGTGGACCCTGAGGTAATTCCCTGTTGTACCCACAAAACTGCCATTCTTCCTTGATTCTACAAGCGTAAGGAGCTTCCTGCCGATATTTTCCCTCTTGAAACTTTGCCGTTTATTTTCGACAAGGGCAAGTAGCCTTCTAACCCGCTCTTTTTTAACATTCGATGGAATGTCTCCAAGCCCAAATGCCTCCGTCCCCGGCCTTGGTGAGTATTCAAAGACGTGCAAATAAGCAAATGGCAGGTCTTCCACAAGCCTCAAAGTTCTCTCAAAATCCTCATCCGTCTCCGTCGGAAAGCCAACAATTATATCAGTTCCTATAGCCACTCCTGGAATCTCATCCCTAATCTTTTGAACGATGGAGACATACTTTTCGATTGAGTAGGGGCGCTTCATATCCTTTAAAACCTTTTCCGACCCCGATTGCAAAGAAATGTGAAAATGCGGGGCAAGCCTGTGAGGATTTTTCCTGAAAAGCTCAATTAGTCTGTCACTCACGTGCACCGGCGCGATGGATGAAATCCGCAGCCGAAATTCTCCATCAATCATTAAGATTTCAGAAATCAAATTCTCCAGCTTGAGCCCCCATTCCCTTCCCCAATGCCCGATCTGTGTTCCTGTAAGCACGATCTCTTTTGCACCGTGCTCGAGATGGAATCTAATTTCATCTAAAATTTCAGCTAATGGCCTTGATCTCGAAGTGCCTCTGACCCTTGGAACAACGCAATAGGCGCACTTAAAATCACATCCCTCCTGGATTTTGACAAAAGGGCGCGTGCGGGTGAAGACCGCGAACTGGCGTGTAATGCCGAGAATCTTTGAAAGAGTGCTGAAATCTCCAGAGAATATCCCCTCATCTTCAGGCTCTGGCATAAAATTGGCGCCACACCCGGTGAAGAACACCTTTGCCCCTTCCTTCTTCTTCCTGCGGATTCTATTTAAAAAATGACGAGCATCCCGCTCCGCTCTATGGGTCACAACACACGAATTTAGAAAAATCATATCGGCATCTTCGAGATTCTCAGTCTCCTCGAAACCCTGCGATAGGAGATGGCCTCTAAGGACTGCCGAATCATACTGATTGATCTTACAACCGTAAGTTTTAATGAAAAACTTCATAGTTCAAACGGTGGTGTGAGTATCCCCTTCTCTGTGATATAACCGGCAACATACCTTGCCGGTGTGACGTCAAAGGCGTAGTTTAGAGCCTTTGCGTCCTTTCTTGTAATGTAGTGCCCCATCACTTTTTTAACTTCTTCAGGGTCTCTTTCTTCAATGGGAATCTCGTCGCCGGATTTAATGCTCAAATCAATTGTCGTGGTGGGCAGGGCAGTGAAAAACGGAACTTTGAAATGATTTGCAAGAATTGCAAGCGGCAAGGTTCCTATCTTGTTGGCAAAATCACCATTACGGGCAACTCGATCTGCGCCTACAATAACGAGGTCTATCATCCCTCTGTCCATGAGGATGCCAGCCATGCTGTCCACAACGAGGGTCACGTCAATTCCTGCCCCCATGAGCTCGTAAACCGTGAGTCTTGCTCCCTGAAGCACAGGTCTGGTCTCGAGGGAATAAACCTGCTTCAACTTGCCGGCTTCATGTGCTTTGTAAATCACTGCAAGGGCTGTACCAATGCCAGGTGTAGCAAAAATGCCGGTATTGCAGATGGTTAAGATTCTTGCATTTTCTGGAACTATCTCGAGTCCAGCCT
>JALXCE010000094.1 GCA_026991055.1 Caldifarciminota bacterium
TCTACATTTATGCTTGAAACGTTCAACCTTTTAAGAGAGGGTGAATTCCAGTACGCCCTTTTAAATTTTCTTGTTAGCAATTTCCTGGGACTTGCATTTGTATTTTTGGGGTATCTTTTATCTGTCGTATTTTTAGCCGCCTGGAGGTGATTTATGAAATTACCGGAGGAAGGAGTTCTTTTGAGAATTTTTATCGGGGAGAGGGATAAGTATAAGGGGAAGCCCCTGTATGAGCAGATCGTCAAAAGAGCACGTGAGCTGGGGCTTGCCGGTGCCACAGTTGTGAGAGGAATTATGGGGTTTGGTGCGGAGAGCCGTGTTCATAGTGCCAAAATGCTAAGACTTTCTGAGGACCTTCCCATCATTATCGAAATTGTTGATAAATCCGAGAGGATTGACTTGCTCCTGCCTTTCCTGGACGAGGTGGTTCAGGAAGGCTTGATCACCATGGAAAAGGTGAAAGTTGTCAAATACAGGCATTCAAAGCAAACTGAATGATAAAATTTGAGCCTGTCTTCTTTGATTCAATGGGGGCAAAAAGTACCGCTACTTTAGTTGAAACCCCTGATATCAAAATTTTTATTGACCCCGGAGCAGCAGAGATGCAGCCCTCTTTCCCCGCCCCTCAAAAACTAAAAATTTACTGGAAAAAATTGGCTCTCGAACACATCAAAGACATAATGAAAAAAGCTGATGCAGTTGTAATCTCCCACTACCACCATGACCACTATTTGTGGAGGGAAGAAGACATCGAGTGCTATTTAGGTAAGAAGATTTTCGCGAAGAACCCCAATGAATTTATAAACGAATCCCAGAGGATGAGAGCTGTTGAACTTTTCGAAAACCTTGGACGGAGTCTTGGAGTAAATATCTGGGGGACGAAAAAAGTCAAAAAGAAGTATAAAAACCCTCTCGAAGATTTGCCTCACGCCCTATCTAAGGACTTTGGCGATTATAACGCCAGAAGGGAAATTCTCTTAAGAAAGGGTTTGGCCTGGTTTGAGAAATTGTCCAATAAGTGGAACTCTTTTCGGGAAGTCCGAGAGTTTGGAGCAGGGGAGACCAGCGTGATGTTTCCGGAAGGGAGAACATACAAGTTTGGTGAGACAGTAATCAGGTTTACTCCACCTCTTTTCCATGGAGTTGAGTTTTCGCGAACTGGCTGGGTATTCGCCACAATCGTGGAGCACAGCGGAGAGAAGCTTATTAATACAAGCGACCTAAATGGCCCGGTCATTGAAGACTACGCTGACTGGATTATAGAAGAAAAGCCAGATTATTTGATTGTTGATGGTCCTATGACGTACATGCTCGGGTATCTCGTGTCAAATATCACGCTTGGAAAAACCATTGAAAACATCGTAAGAATTATCGAGAATGCAAGGCCGCGGGTTGTTATCTACGATCACCATCTTTTGCGAGAGCCCCGTTTTAGATTGAGAACCGGACCAGTTTGGAAGGCCGCGGTGAAAAATAGTATTCGTCTCACCACCGCTGCAGAATATATGGGCATAAGACCAAAAGTATTCATGATTTATGGATAAACTCCCTTTGCAAGCTGAGCCTGTTCGAAAAAATCTCAAATTCTTTGATTTTTGAGGAAAAATTTACCCCCCACCTTGTTCCCTGACATCACCCATGTTTTTGCTTGTCATGTATATTTATACAATGTAATCTGGGCGAGAAATTCAATTTCTCGCACTAAATCAACAATTTTACCGGAAGGATATATTCGTTTATACTGCATAAAGAGAGTGTTCAAATATTGAGCGTAGTACACCTTTTTGAAGTCGTGGTAAGGGATAAGGCGTTATTTTCCAGAAATTCGTGGGTGACGTCAGACCTTGTTCCTCCCCCCACGCACAAAGTGCGTGGGGGGGGGAGAGGAGGGGGGAATTTTCGAACAGGCTCATGCAAGCTTGAAATAAAACCTGAAAGGGACGATATTTTTCAACTTAATGAGCATGTTTGAAAATGTTGCCTCCTTGCCATACTCATCCACGCATTTCGAGCGTGGATGGAAGGAGATGGGTGGAGGATTCCTCTTTGAATTCCAAACAACTCGGGATTTTTCGAACACTCTTCATAACTTAATTGACTGTCGTGATTTGTGGTTATATTATTTCGACTGGAGGAATTAGATGAG
>JALXCE010000095.1 GCA_026991055.1 Caldifarciminota bacterium
GTATTTTACAGGGATTTGAGGGAGTTTCTCCTCGACTTTGAAGATAAAATAGGCGTAGGGGGTTTTAAAAGGTTTTGATACCTTACCTGGAGGATTCTGGGCAATAATCTGTATGAAACGGTTATGAGGTTCGACAACGGCGATTCCCATGTCCCCACCAATTTCCCGTGTTCTCGAATCTGAATACTTCCTTGCAGCCTCTTCAAAAGATAATCCAAGTTTAATTTGCATCCAGACATACCAGGCCTTGATAGTTCTCATCCAGCGTTTGTAGAAGGGCCAGTACCCGGGATTTGAAATTTTGATAAGACGATACCGAATTTCTTCAGGTCGAGTGACAAAGGTATTTGGTGATAATTCGTACTGGATTTCCCTTTTCTGCTCGAGGAGTTTGAAAATTTTCAGGTCTTTTGCAAGAGATTCCTTTATTTCATCCGGGGTAAGTCCCTCTTTTTTTATGAATGCTTTAAATTCCACGCTATCACCATATTCGCGGTAAATGAGGTTATAGTAATTATCCACTTCTTCGCGTGAAACCGTTATACCTTCTTTTTCTGCCTCAAGTAGAAGAACTTTTTCGTTTATAAGCTCAAGAAGGGCCTTTTGGCGGAAATCCGGAGAGGTTGTGTCTGTGTATCCTTCGAATGCCTTTATCTGAATGTATCGGTCGAGGTCCTTATCTGTGATCTGAGTATTCCCAACCTGTGCGAGTACCATGGCAATAATCGAAAGAATTAATCCGTTCATGCCCGCTAATCTTACCACACCCATTATGGAAAATCAACTATCCGTGAGGCTCGCCGGTAAGGCTGAAAAATTTCCTTAGCGGTCAAAGTGTGTGGTCAGGGAAGAATCAAGAGGGGCCATGAGCTCGTTCGAAAATTCCCCCCTCCTATCCTCCCCCCACGCACAAAGTGCGTGGGGGGAGGAATAAGATGGGGGGCAAATTTTTTATTAAAAATCAAAGGTTTTGAAATTTTTCGAACAGGCTCAGAGGGGCCATTTTGAATGCAATTAGTGGCATTTGAAAACCTGAATCAGAGTGAAAGTGATTAATGCGGGGAACAATCGGTAGGTTAATGGTGTCTAAAATTGCAAAAAAGGAGGTAGCAAAAATGAACGTATTAATCGCAGCACTTGTAATGTTTGCGGGTTCATACAAAATGCCCGTAAAAAAGATAATGACATCACCAGTCCTGCAGCAGAGATTGAATCTCACAGATGAGCAAATATCAAAAATAAGGGATGTTTGGTTCAAGACTGAGCCAAAATTGATCGATCTGAGGGCTCAGAAGGCCAAAATCATGCTGAACATCAGGGAGGAGTTAAACAAAGATGCAGTTGATTTTGATAAACTTTCAAAGCTTTACAGCGAGCTCGGAGGTATAGATGCAAAAATAAAGCTGGCTCGCGCTAAAATGCTTGTTAGTGTGAAAGGTATCCTGACAAAAGGCCAGATTAAGAAGCTTAGATTGATGAAGTACCAGTGGAGACGTCACCAGAGAAGGATGATTCGACACATGAGGCAATTTCGTCCAATGAGGCCGATGACTCCGCCGATGAATCCCCCCATGTGGCCACAGATGGACCCAATGATGGGTAGATAAAAAATCAGGGGGTGGTGGGCGCGGAACGCGCCCACCACCCCCTGAAAATCCTTAATTCCTTCCTTTACTTTACTACCAGTATCCTTGAAATCTTCCGCTCTCCCAGGGCCTTGAGCTCTACGAAGTAAATTCCGGAGGAAAGTCCTGCTGTGGCCAATCTCATACTGTGATTTCCTGCAGAAATACGACCATTGAAGACTCTTTTAACCATTCTACCTGTAACATCGAACATGTTGACGCTGACATCGGCGGATTTCCCAAGAGTAAAGCTCAAAACAGCACTGTTTTTCACAATACTTGGAGCAAGTCTGAAAGCCTTTATCCCATCAATTGGCCTGAAGCTATTTTCGCTGATACCTGTGACATAAACGTTGTATGCAGAATCAACATGAGCATAATAGCTTGCAAACGAAGTTCCACCGACAATTGCAAAGACCACAGAATCCTCAGCGCCAGGTGCAAGAGTGAATGGACCGGCAGAAACAACCACACTGTAGTCATTCGCACTTGCCTGGTTGCCAAAGTGTAGCTGGC
>JALXCE010000096.1 GCA_026991055.1 Caldifarciminota bacterium
GTGATAGGGTTGTTTATCCACTCGGACCCGATGAGTACCTCCAGTACCCCCTCGAGTTTTATGAGCTTGGTGCAAATATCATTGGTGGATGCTGTGGAACCACCCCGGAGCACATCAGGCTTATTGCGAATGCACTGAAAAATCGTCCTCCTCGAAGGAGGGAGGAAATTGAAAATTACTTCAGGGCAACGAGCAGGAATAGGCCAATTTTTATTGGAAAAGGTCTCCCGTTTAAGGTGATTGGTGAGAACATCAATCCCTACGGGAAAAAGAAACTCAACGAGGAGCTAAAGGCAGGAAAACTAAATCTTGCAAGAGAATATGCAAGAGAGCAGGAGCATGCCGGCGCTCATGCCCTGGATGTGAATCTTGGAAGAAGGGGGGAGAAGGATGCACCCTTTTACTCAAATGCCATCCGGGTGTTGCAGAATACCACCAGACTTCCACTTTTTATAGACAATGCCAATCCTGAGGCCATCGAGCGGGCTTTCAAGCTTTACGCAGGAAAGCCTGTTTTAAATTCAGTCAACGGCGAAACATACAAAGATTTGATGCCCATCGGTCGGAGATTTGGCGCATCTCTCGTGCTCCTCGCGATGGATAAGGACGGGATACCAGATACAGTGGAAGGCAGGATGAAAATTATAGAAAATCTTGTCGAAAAGGCACTTGATTTTGGCTACAGTCTCAACGATTTGATTGCAGACCCGGTGGTTTTAACAATATCCACGTCACAGGAAGCTCTGCGGGTGACCCTCGAGACCATCAAATTGCTGAGTGAAAGAGGAATCCCGACCACAATTGGTCTTTCCAACCTCTCCTATGGACTTCCTGCACGGAAATTTTTAAACAGGGCATTCTTACCCATTGCTGTGTGGCACGGACTTGATTCTGCAATTCTTAATCCTCTTGATCGGGAAATGATGAATCTCATCAAGGCAACCGATGCCCTGACTGGCAGAGACGTGGGAATGAAATTTTACATTGAGCAATTTGGGAAACAGATAGATTTGCAGGTCGTTGAGGAGAAAAAGGAGGCCCGGAGCCCGGAAGAGGAATTGTTTAATGCTGTGGTCGAGGGGGAGAGGGATAAAACAGTGAGACTTACGAAGCAGCTTCTTGAATCCGGAAGGGGAGCATTTGAGATTTTAAATGAGATTCTTATTCCTGCCATGAGAAAGGTGGGAGAGCTTTACGAGAAGAAGATTTACTTCTTGCCACAGCTTATTCTTTCTGCTGAGGCCATGGAAGGCGCGGCAAAGGTTCTTGAAAACTATCTCAAGCTCGATGGGAAGGCTTCAAAGAAGGCAAAGATAGTCATGGCAACAGTCAAGGGTGACCTTCACGATATCGGGAAAAACATCGTTGCCCTCGTTTTGAGAAACTACGGTTACAACGTAATTGACCTCGGGAAAAATGTGGATGCCTCGACAATAGTTGAAACGGCAAAGCGTGAGAATGCGGATTTTATTGGCCTTTCTGCTCTTATGACGACCACCATGGATGGGATGAAGGATGTAATTGACCTGAAAAACGAAATTTATCCCCGTGCAAAGGTTTTCATTGGTGGTGCTGCGGTAAATCAGGAGTTTGCTGACGAGATCGGGGCTGATGCATACTGCAGGGATGCCATTGATACGGTGAGAAAAATTGAGGAAATGATAGATGAAGTTTAGAGAATTTTTCGAGGAGAAGGATTACATCGTGTTTGACGGGGCCATGGGAACCGAGATTTATGCCCGTGGTGTCCCCAAAGGACTCTGCTACGATGAGCTAAATATCACAATGCCTGAGATTGTGAAAGAAATCCACGTTGCTTACAAGGAAGCAGGAGCAGAGGTCATCACTACCAATACCTTTGGCGCGAACAGATTTATTCTTGAAGAGTATTTTGGAATTGGAAGCAAAACCCGCGAAATCAATTATTACGGGGCAAGAATCGCGAGGGCAGTTGCAAAAGATGATATCTTTGTCGCAGGCTCAATTGGGCCAATTTCACGTCCACTTGACCGTGAGAAACGCCTCTCAGATGAGGAAGCGGAGAGCATTTTCAGAGAGCAGATCGAGGCACTCCTTGAAGGTGGGGTTGATCTGCTTGTATTTGAGACCTTCTCGTGCCTCGAAGAGCTTTTAGTGG
>JALXCE010000097.1 GCA_026991055.1 Caldifarciminota bacterium
AATCAATACAAACTTATACCCGTATTCAATGATTCCGCGCTTGCCTTCCTCATTTATCTTCCGAAATACCACGCGAACCCGCTTGCCAATCTCCACCTCATCAGGCGTGCAATCCGTTACCTGGGCCGTGAGCTTGGCTCCATCATCCATCTTTGCAATAGCCACCACATAGGGTTTCTTGGTCTTGAAATCGTCTGGAGGAGTATAGACCACGGTATAGGTGATAATTTCACCTTCTTCTGCAAGCCTATACGGTTCAAGGTCCCTTGAACCACAGGCATTGCAAACCTGTCTTGGAGGGAAGTGAATCTTTCCGCACTTTTTACATTTTGTTCCCTCAAGCCTGTACCTTTGAGGAATGTGTGGGTAAAGTCTTTGAATTGGCATTTTTCTCCTCCTTTTTAGTCAATTCTCTTTAAAATGTGAACCGTTGAGCTTGCACCTGAGCCACCCATGTTCTGCGCGAGTCCGATTTTTGCTCCTTCAACCTGTCTCTCACCGGAAACACCCCAGAGTTGTTCTGTAATCTCGATAACCTGAGCCACTCCTGTAGCACCTACAGGATGACCCTTGGATTTCAGACCACCTGAAGTATTAATAGGAATTTTACCACCAATCTTTGTGAGCCCCTGCTCGACTGCCTCTCCACCCTTACCTTTCTCAAAGAACCCAAGGTCTTCGGTTACGATGATCTCTGCAATGGTAAAGCAATCATGAACCTCGGCAAGGTCAATATCCTCAGGTCCCACGCCGGCCATCTTGTAGGCCTTTTCTGCTGCCTTCTTCACTGCAGGTAGTTCAACATAAGTATCTCTGTCAGAAAGTGCTATTGAATCTGTTGCCGCTCCAGAGCCGATTATCTGGACAATTGGTCTCTTTGAAATCTTCTTTGCGAGCTCCACAGGAGCAAGTATCAAGGCAGCAGCTCCATCAGTTACAGGAGAGCAATCAAGTAGATTCAGGGGGTCAGCAACAGGTGGAGAATTCAGCACTGCGTCAATGGTTATTTCTCTCTGATACTGAGCGCGCGGATTCTTTGCGCCATTGGCGTGATTTTTCACAGATACCATGGCAAGCTGCTCTCTTTTTGTCCCGAACTCGTGCATGTGGCGACGAGCCATCAGTGCATATAGGGCAGGGAATGTGAGGCCGTGAAAAGCTTCGTATTCCTGGTCAGCGGCTGTTGCAAGAATGGCCGTGAAGTCCTCGCCAGTCCACATCTTTTCGACGCCACCGACAAGCACAATATCACTCATGCCGGAAGCGACCTCAATGAATCCTAACCTAACTGCCATTCCACCTGACGCGCAGGCTGATTCAACTCTCACGGCAGGGATGGGATTCTGACCTAAATAATCGGCCATCATGGCACCTATGTGCTCCTGCTTACTCCACAGTCCCGGAGACATTGATGCCACATACATGGAATCAATGTGATCCACACCTGCATCGTCTATTGCCATTAAAGCAGCTTCAACGAAAATATTCCTGATATCTTTCTTCCAGAGTTCACCCCATTTGGGCCAGCCAACTCCGATGACGGCTACATCTCTCATTTTTTCTCCTCCTATTCGTTCATTAAAATTTTCTCTCTAAACTTGGCATACTCACCGTAGGTCAGGTAGCGTTTCCTGGGACTATGAATCTGATCCCATACCTTTGGAACAAGATCGCGAACTTCGTTTATCCTCTCCGTTACTTTGAAAATGAATGCGTCACTGCCTGCACCGGAGCCAAAGGAAACCATAAGGATGAGATCACCGGGATTAGCGTTGTCAAGGGAAGCAGAAAGTCCTGTGGGTGATGCACCGGAGTAAAAGTTACCGGTATATGGCACAATGAGTCCCTTCTCGTACTGTTCTTTCGTGAATCCGAGTCTTCTTGCCGCCCTCATGGGGAATGCAGCGTTGGGCATGTGGAATACGACAAATTTGAAATCTTTGGGCTCTGTCCCACTTTTTTCCATTATTCCTTTTGCTGCACTTAAAATGTGATGGAAGTACGCAGGCTCTCCTGTGAACCTCCCTGCATGCTCGGGATATGGTCGAGTTTCCCTTCTCCAGAAGTCGGCCGTATCCGTTGCATACGAGTAGGTTTCCACCACTTCGGCAATTACCTTATCACCTGAACCGA
>JALXCE010000098.1 GCA_026991055.1 Caldifarciminota bacterium
ATCATTACGTCACTTGATTTGTCCCTCGAAGCAATCCACGGAAAAGGAGGCACAAGGATTGTACCATGAAAATAGAAGAAAAATTGATAGGACTTGGGCTCCAGGTGGAAAGCCTGGAGGCTCACGACATAGATATGGAAAGTGCAGATTTTTCGCATCTTTTAATAAGCCTCTCTGCGGATCCTGCAGACCTCGTTACACCTGAAATTCAGGATATGAGGCAGATTTTTAAAGCTGTTGGCACTGATCCTTCAAGATACAGGCCGTCTGCAGAGGCGCTTATAAGGCGTCTGATAAACGGAAAGAGTATTCCTTCGATCAATCCTGTGGTTGACATTAATAATTACATCTCGGTGAAATATCGCATTCCTATCGGAGTCTATGACTACGACGAGATCAGTCCACCAATCGAGATTAGAGTTGGGAGAGAAGGTGAGAGTTATCAGGCAATTAACAACCGGATTTTTAATCTGCACAAGAAGATTGCTGCGTTTGACGAGCGAGGAGGGTTTGGCAGTCCTATTTCCGATTCTAAAAGAACAATGACAACTATCCGGACGAGAAATATCCTCGTGCTATTTTATGCCCCGAGGTCTGCAAATCTAAAAGGGGCTAAAGAGGAGTATCGAGAACTTTTAGAAAGGGTTAGGAGTCATGTGCAAAAGTTTTAAAGTTATTGCTGTTCACGGTTCGCCGAGAAAAGAAGGCAGGACAGCGGAATTGCTAAATTACGTGATTGAGGAGCTCCGAAAGTTTGACAAGGTGGAGATTGAGATCATTCATCTCATAGATCACCCCATAAGGTTCTGCATGGGATGCTATTCAGATGACCCAAAATTATGTAATCCTAAAAATTGCACACAGGGTGTTTTGGAAGATTCCATGAAGAGTCTGCACAGCAAGATAATCCTTGCAGATGCTATAATTTTTGCGACACCTGTTTACTGGTACAATATGTCCGGGGTTATGAAAAATTTCATTGACAGACTTACTGCGCTGGAGAACGCGGGTAAACTCCTTGACAACAAGGTGGCAGGGTTTGTGGTGGCAGCAGAGGAAGATGGGGCAACACAGGTAATTTCCAACCTTATGGCATTTGCCAATGACAATGGAATGCTTATCACTCCATATTCGCTGGTTTACTCAGTGGGACGGGGTAGCGTAGAGAAGGATGAAGAGGCTGTACTTTACGCAAGAAGACTGGGACAGAACATTTACCGGATGCTGAAAATAGCCTGTAAGGTCAAAAAACCATGGAAGGAGTATGATGATTAAACTAATTTTGCTTGCAATTATGAGCCTGCACGTGGACACCCTGATGATCCCGTGGGGCAGTGGAGATGGACAGCTTGGAATTATGCTCAAGGTGGAAGAGGACGCAGGACCCAATATGGGACCTCTCGCATTCGACGTTGAAGACGGCAAGATTGCATTCCTCGATATTTACAACAAAAGAATAGCTTTCTTTAGAAGGGATGGAAGTTTTGAAGATAGCTGGAAACTCGATGGGTACTTTGACAATATCGTGCTTTGGCAGGGAAACGTGTATCTTGCGAACTCAGACTGGGATTCCATCACCATTGAAAGAATGGAGAATGGTAAATTGGTGGATAAATCTGTCCTCAGGGTGGGTGCTCCCGTTGTCGGGGCCTCTGTAAATTTCCTCAAAGATTTCTCTAACAACGTGATGTTTATCAAGTATAGCTCGGCAAACAAAGGCAATATCGAAACATTCTTTACGCTCTTTAAAGGGAATTTGACAAAGTCGGATTTTCTCAAAGGTGACCCGACGGATACCAGGGCTGGCGCAGTTATCGGTTATGATAACAGTAGAACCCCTATATTTTTGAGATTCAAAGGTGGCAATTTTTATTTCAAACATGGCAAAGAAGAATACAGGTGGGAGCCAATATTTTTTGCACAGATGGATGGGCCACCCTACAGAATTGACAGGGATGGCACACTTTACATTGTTAACTACCTTGAGGAAGGGGTTGAAATCCTGGAGGTGACATGGTGAATGCACTATTGATTGCACTGATGCTGGTTATTCCGAGGCAGGAGGTGATTGATTCGGCCTTTTCCAATGCAAATGTTGAGTGGGTTTGCGATTCAATAAATGC
>JALXCE010000099.1 GCA_026991055.1 Caldifarciminota bacterium
CGACAGATAAAAGATACCCCAAAAATACAAATGCAAGTCCCAGGAAATTGCTAACAAGAAAATTTAAAAGGGCGTACTGGAATTCACCCTCTCTTAAAAGGTTGAACGTTTCAAGCATAAATGTAGAGAAAGTGGTGAAAGAGCCTATCATACCAATGAAAATCATGGACCTTGCAAAGGGCCGAATAGTAATGACCTCTGAAATTCCCCACAAAAAGCCAATTACAAAGGCTCCAAGCATATTAACAAGCAGTGTTCCATAGGGGAAATATGGCCCAAGGTATCTGTATGGCAATTCCGACAGCCAGTATCTCAGGATAGCTCCTACTGCTCCACCAATTATCACCGCAACAGCATTCATTGCGTAAATTATATTTCAAAAAACTGGTAAAGACTATGGGACTCTGGGCTTACTCGAGAAAATCTCAAATCCTTTGGTTTTTGAAGAAAAACTTGTCCCCACCTTGTTTCCCCCTACGCAAGAAGTGCGTGGGGAGTGGAAGGTACATTGTAAAATCCGTGAAGATGAGCCTGGTTGAAAGTGCGTCAAGATTTCCTCTCTTCCGAAAATTTCTCACAGGGAGAGGAATGAGGTAAGGAACGGAATCTTGAGTTTATTGATTTCAAGTGGTAAGCACTCTTCTACAAACAAATTTGTGGGGACAATTTTCCCTTCAAGAGCAAGGTATGATCGTTAGTAGATCCTGCTTTTAATGCCTGCGTAAAGTTTTCTTTTCAAAATGTATTTCTCCACCGGCTCCGGGACAAGGAATTTTATGGATTTTCCAAGTCTTACCCTGGTTCTTATTTCTGTGGAAGAAATGTCTATCTCTCTCTGCTTTACAAATATGATTTTGGGGTGAATTTTCTCACGCTTGTGTGTGGAGCTTTTTCGCTCCATTACAACGAGATGTGCATAGTGGAATATTTCAAGCGGTTTATACCACGTATCAATTTTTACGTATTGATCCATCCCTATGAGAAAGTAGAGGGAATCGTTGGGATAGTATTTTTTCAGCTCTTTTAGGACTTCGACTGTGTACGAACGGGGAAGGTTAAGTTGTTTTTCAAATGGGCTGGCGGTGAAGTCGCTTCGCGACTTCACCGCCAGCCTCACCATATTAAACCTATCCTCAAAATCCGCTATCGCCTTTTTATGGGGTGGGTTGTAGCTAACGAGAAAAATAACCTTTTCCAGTCCAAGAATTTCTGCTACATCCTGGGCAACAATCAGGTGACCTATATGAATAGGGTCAAACCGCCCCCCTAAGATTCCAACCTTCATCCCTTTGGATTATATTTCCCCGTGGATGCAGTTTTCCCAATAGAGTTAAGCCTCTTATTACACTCTGCAAGTTTTTCTCTCGCCTTTCGGGCTACTTTCGCCTGTGGATATTGATCAAGTAGATACTCGAGGTAAATTTTCTCAGCCCTGTACTGCTTTAAATGCCTGTAGGTCTCCGAAATGAGATAGAGTTTAAGGGCAAGTCTCTCCTCTCCCTGCCTGATCAGAGCCTTAATCTCCTCACGATATTTCGTGTTTGGATGCTCATAGAGGTAATCTCGCGCAATCCTGATGCCTTTCTTCGTTTCCGACTGGTCAAGCTCAGGATTTGGGGTTTTGGAAATATATGCTGTTATCAAACCTATGTAAGCTCTCTCAAAATACTCACTGTTGGGGAACTGCTGAATAAAGAATTTAAACTCATTAATGGCGTTATCCCAATCCTTTGATCTGAGGTAAGATTCGGCGAGGTAATACTGGGCATCGTCCACATATCTGCTGCGGGGATATTCGTAAAGGATTTTGTTAAAATAGGTGATGGCTTTGGAATACTTTCCCTTCTGAAAGTAGGTCATGGCGCGGGTATAAACTTCATCAACGCTCATGACTTTCCGGGTTTTCCTGAAGCTACAGGAACCCGTTATAAGTAGTATCATCAATAGTGGGACAATTCGTCTCATGAGTCCTTTGATTTTACATTATTACTTCATTAATGGTCAACCAGCCGATTTGAAATTCCATGCGATTGATGGTAGCATAAATAAAAACAACAGGAGTTGATTATGAGAGAGACAAAATTTAAGGGAAGGATATGGGTGATAACTGATAAAA
>JALXCE010000100.1 GCA_026991055.1 Caldifarciminota bacterium
TGCGGAGAGAGGCGAGAACGGTGGAAGGGTATTGAGGCGAGGTTTCAAGCTCAAGCCCGAAGATAGGGTACTCGTGGTTGATGATGTTTTAACAACCGGAAAATCGTTGCTTGAAACTTTCGAAGCCGTAAAACCATTTGGAGCAAAGATTGTTGGGGCATTTGTGTTCATCGACAGGAGTGAAAATTTCGATGCAGGAATTCCATTGGTTTCGCTTTTGCGTGTAAAAGTTAAAAATTACAAACCCGAGGAATGCCCGCTTTGCAGGGCTGGAATACCTCTTGTAAAACCCGGGAGCAGTAAAGGAACTAATCTATAATCGGGATCACACAGATAAATCTCAGATCATCGTCTCCTGTGTTTTTAAATTGATGATACTCAAGGGGTTTAACGAATATGGCATCCCCCTCTTTGAATGGCAGGGTATCGTTTTCACCTACCAGTTCACCTTCTCCATTCAATATGAAGACCTCGTGTTCCCAGGGGTGGGAGTGGAAGGGGGTATAGCCGCCCGGTTCCACCGTAAACAGCCTCATCGCGAAGTTTGGAGCGCCTTCTGGCTTTGATATGAGCCATCTTACTCTTACACCTTTTCCTTCGTTTACTTTTTGCTCGAGTACCTCTTTATAGTTTCTAATCAGAGCCATCTCTTTACTCCTTGCGATAATGATAAAATATTAATCAATTGCCGTTGATATGTCGAGGGTTGCCATTCTTTCTGGCATTCTGTATTTTTGAATCCGATGGAAGCGTTAAGAGGCAAAGTGGTTTATGTGATTTACAAATCCCCCGATGGTTACACAGTTTTAGATGTTAAGACTAACAAAGGGTATGTTAGAGTAGCTGGTTTTTTCGATGAAGTTGCCCTGGATACCGAATATATCTTCAAAGGGGAATGGAAAAATAGCAGGAAATACGGCCCTTATTTCTTTGCCAGCTCTTATGAAGTAACCATGCCAGATTCGGAGGCGGGTTTTGTCAATTTTCTTGCGGGCTTCATTAAAGGATTGGGGTTTAAGAAGGCCAATCAGCTTGTTAGACAATTTGGGGTGAAAAAACTTATCGAGATTCTTGATTATGACCCCGATAAGCTAAAGGAAGTGCCAGGCATAGGTGAAAAGACGCTGAATCTCATTAAATCCTCGTGGGAGGTTCACAGATTTTCAGGAAGGGCCCTCTCATATCTCACCGGCCTTGGAATAACTCCAAAGATGGCCCTTAAGATTTATAAGGAGTATGGCGATAAAACAAAGGAGATTCTTGAGGAGAATCCATACGTTCTTACGGAAATCTGGGGTATAGGGTTTAAAAAGGCAGACAGTCTTGCTCAGCAAATTGGAGTAAAGCCCGAAGATCCAAGACGCATCAGGGCTGCAGTGATATACGTGCTCGAGCAGGCAGCAGAAAGTGGTCACACGTACCTGCCAATGGACACTTTTTTCGAATCAATGAGGAATTTGAAAATTGAGAACTATGAACTCGTTGACCGCGCTATTGGGGAGCTTGCAAAAAATGGAAAAATATTTCTGGAAGACAACATTATTGCCCTTAAATCTTTCTATTCAATGGCGAATTATATTTTCCAGAGGTTGAAATTGTTTAAAGAAACAGAATCGCCACCGGCGGATGAAGATATGGCCAGAGTGCGGGAAAAGGTGGCAGCTCTGGCCAGGGAGAGATACGGAGTATCACTCTCAACGGAACAGATTGAGGGTGCTATTCTGCCTTATTTTTATAACTTTTCGCTCATCACGGGATATGCGGGTACAGGTAAGAGTCTTTTATCAAAAATCATTCTTGATTTATGGGATGAGCTGGGATTCAGATATGAAATTTGTGCACCCACAGGTAAGGCCGCGAAGAGGTTGCATGAACTCACGGGTCGCAAGGCAAAGACCATTCATAGACTTCTAAAGTTTAATGGTGAGAGGTATGAATTTAACGCTGATAATCCTTTGAATGTGGATGCGGTTTTAGTAGACGAGGTTTCGATGGTTTCAATGCCTTTGTTTTACAGGTTACTAAGCGCGCTTCCTTTCCACGCGAGGGTTGTGCTTGTTGGAGACCCGGCCCAGCTGCCGAGTATAGGGCCGGGGAATCTTTTGACAGACCTTC
>JALXCE010000101.1 GCA_026991055.1 Caldifarciminota bacterium
CAAAATGGGAAAACAGAGGAGTGCTGTCATCGGACACACTTTCACCTGTGGACTCCACAGAGTCCTTTAAAATTTCAACCGTAGATAACAAAACCAGCCCTATTTACACTCCCCCACCCTGGGTGGAGATTGAGAAGGATGAAAGGGGCAGGGAACTGAAGGAAAGCTCTCTTTCCATGGAATACGAGAATCTCGCTCCTGATCATTATGGCCTTGCCCGAAGGATCCTCTTCCAGGAAGAGGATTTTCTAACATACAAAAAGATCGCCTTCTCGGTCAGATTGAAGCCCGGAGTAAATCCGCCATACCCCGAAGTTTTCATAAGATTCGGTGATACCCTGAACTTTTACGAATACAATATCCAATTGAACGACCACAACTGGCATTACGTGGTCATTCCCATAGATAGCCTGACACAGTTCAAGCTCAGATTCTTGAGGCAGCACCTCAGCGACACCACATACATCCGTGAAGGCCATTACGGTATTCGTGGGAATCCTTCTTTCGGTCGAATTAAGGTGTACATGCTTGGAGTTAGAAATCCTGATTCCAGCGGTGCGAGAATGACAGGTATTGTCTGGGTGGACGATATTACGCTGAATGACCCTATAAGGAAGAGAGGTTCCGCTATGTCAACGAGTCTTAAGTTAAACCTTGCCAACATTACTTCGATCAACCTATCCTACTCAAAAGAAGAGGACAACTTCATGAAATTGATGGACACTCGACGGGTGCGTGGGCAAACAGAGGCCTTTGGACTCGTGGTCAATACTGGTCTGGACAAACTAATGCCACGGCAATGGGGATTCAATTTACCCATTACATTTAATTACACGTGGAATCGAAGCCTGCCGAAGTATGAAACCAATACTGATATTCTGCTGTCCCCCGAGCAGAAGAAACGTGAGCAGAGCTTGAGTTTCAGAAAGAACTTTACTGCATCATTCTCAAAAACCGGCTCGAGATTCTTCCTCTTCAAATATTTAATAGACCCATTAAACCTCAGATTCAATCAGATAATCACATCCGGGAGATCACCCCTGAATATTGACACAACAAACACCATCACCTTCACGGGAAGATATACGCTGAATTTCCCCGGGTCGCATGGCTTTAAGCTTCTTGGAGTTGCCTTCAATTTCCTGCCGAGCAATATCCAAATCAACGGTGGTTACAACAAAAACTACCAGAAGAAGTTTAATCTGACGTCTATGATTTTAACGAAGAATCAAACAAGGGCATATACTCTATCAACGAGTACCTCTTATTCACCGATAAAGAATCTTTCTTTTTCATATGGCCGCAACATGGCATTCGACCCCGACTGGAATCCGGTCAAATGGTATGGGACAGAGACAAGTTTTGACGAGAGACAGAGAATTTCCTACAATTTGAATCTGTTTAAATTATTGAGGCCTCAGCTTAGCTACTCTGCATCCTACCGTGAAGACCACAGCAAGGACATACAGGTAGAGGGCGTGCCAGATGTAAGAAATGCACAACTCAGCAATGAATTCGATGCCAGTACACCTGTCCCAATCAGTGAAATTTTGAGAAAGATTGCTAACCTGAGGGATAAATCAAAGGACAAAGACCTTGAGAAGGCAGGGCCTGTTCACTATCTCCTCTACATACTCGACAAAATCTCAACCTATGTTTCATCGCCGCAGTTTTCATATAAGAGAACCGAGAACAACTCGAAGAATTATCTCTTCGCCCGTCCTGAAGCTGCTTACAGGCTGGGATTCAAAAAGAACTTCCATATACCAGCCTATGATACCACAAGGGACAACGCCACAAACAGGGAATCTTATTCACTGGGCGGTGGGCTGACATTTCCATTTGTATCTTTAAACTACTCCACAAGTTATGGCTATACCGAGACTTATCAGTACGCAAACGCCAATTTCACAAAATCTTACACTCTACCACACCTCGAAATACAGCTCTCGACCCTATCAAAACTGATAGGCGGCCTGACAAACAAGATTTCTTCACTCTCCATCAGTACCAGTATAGACCGAAGTTTCACAAGGTCTGGAAATTTAATGACACATAAGCTCACTCAGGAGGACAGGCAGCTAAGTATATCTCCTACCATCAATTTCACCCTGAGAAATGGGCTTACTACCACGATCACTTACACGAGGAATACCACCAACACCGATTACTTTGACGTTCTATCCACGCCTCTGAGCAGCCAGAATACGACATTCAACATGAACTCATCTTACACGTTTTCGAGGCCCGGAGGTTACTCCATTAAGCTCTGGGGCAACCGTGTCATACGGATAAAGAGCCAGGTGACACTAACGATGAACATTCAGTACAACCATACTCTGCAAAAACGTTCCACAGTGATAAGTAACACCTTCAACAAGAGTTTCTCCCTCACTGGAAGCTACAACTTTGCAAGAAATATTCTTGGTTCCCTGCAGATTTACTATCAGTCAACAGGTGACAAGCTTACGGGCAGGACAAACCACAACATTTCTGTGAATGCGAGCGCTACGTTCAATTTCTGAGAATCTTACAAGTTTTGAGAAAAGTATCCTTGTCTTTCTGGCCATTTCGCTTGTTCTCGGCCTATCTTTAAAACTTGCTCACGTGAGGCACCAAGAGCCCGTGAAGAAAAAGGCAAAAGTTAATATTAACGAGGCGGGGATAGACGAGCTTCTGGAAATACCCGGAGTTGGTCCCCGCACGGCAAAAAATATCGTTGAATACAGAAAAGAACACGGGAAATTCAGAAGTATCGAGGAAATCAGGCATGTCAAAGGTATTGGTAAGAGCAAATTCAAGCGCATCAAAGACTACATTACGGTTCAGTGACCTCGTTGAAGCGGGTATCATCAAAGCTATTTTTCATCTATGGTCTCCTACAGTTTCCTGTAGAGTGGTGGGGAAAATCTTCTATGATGAGCCCGTAATTTACGTTTTCTGGCACAACAAGATGTTTGGACTCATAAGACTGATGCAAAAAAGAGGAATCCATATCCTTGTCTCTCAGCACCGGGATGGAGAAAAGATTGCACGGGTGGTAAAAAGTTTTGGCTACAATTTTGTGAGAGGTTCCTCATCAAGGGGCTCAATCCGCGCCCTCAAGGAGCTTTCAAGATTGCTTAAAAATGGCAATCAGATTGCTATTACACCAGATGGGCCAACAGGACCGAGATGGCAGTTTAAGGAAGGTGCAATGTTTTTATCGAAAATCACAGGTGTTCCCATTATCTTTGTTGGAGTGGGATACGCAAAGAAACTGGTTCTCCATACCTGGGACCGATTTGAGATTCCTTTACCATTCTCCCGCTGTGTTGTATATTCATCGCCTCCGTACTATGTTAAGAGGGGGGATACAGCAGAGAAATTGGGTAATCTTTTGAAAAAGGCGACCCTTCGCGCAGAGGCTTTAAGCTATGGTGAAATTTGATAGAGTTTTAGGACACGAGAGGATAAAAAGCTACTTCTCCAGGGTTATAGAGGAAGATAATCTTGCCCCCGCGTACCTCTTTTACGGGCCTGAGGGAGTGGGTAAATCCAGCTTTGCCCTTGAAGTTGCCAAGGCATACAACTGCGAATCCGATGTAAGACCATGTGGAGAGTGCCCCACCTGCAAAAAGATGGATAAGCTAATACACCCGGACCTCATAATACTCTACCCTTCAAAACCATCAAATCTGCGCGAGCTTGCCATAGAGCAGGGGAGATTGAAGCCTCTGGAGTTTGATCCCACAAAGAATATCACCATTGACCAGATTCGTGAGCTTCAGGATGAGCTGACAAAGGCTCCATTTATGGCAAAAAAACGGTTTGTGATTTTCCTTTACGGTGAAAACCTTACCATCGAGGCTCAGAATTCACTCCTTAAAACACTTGAGGAACCACCGGATAACACGGTCTTTATCATGGTCTCATCCAATATTGGAAAAATCCTGCCAACAATCCGCTCCCGCAGCAGACTCATTAAATTTTCTTCCCTGAGGTTTGAAGAGTTCAAAGACTATCCCTTTAGCACAACCTATCCGATTACACTTCTTTACCGGCTCTCAGATGGAAGTATAGGACGCGCGAAAAAACTTCTCGAGACAGATTTCCTTCCAATTCGGATTGATATTTTGAATGCACTTTCAGAAAATGACCCCTACAAGTTTTTGGATGTGATAAAGCCCCGGATCATCACACGTGAGAACGCCCAGGATTTTATAAAAATATATCTGACACTTACGCGTGATCTTCTGCTTGCACATTCCGGCTCCGAGAATCTGGTTGCAAATGTTGATCTCAAGACGCTCATCAAAGCAACATCAAAGAGACTTTCATATAGAAAGATTGAAAAATTAATTGCCACGGGATACGAAGCAGAGAGGTATCTTTCACGCTTTTTAAATCTTGAGAGCATATTGCTTATCCTTGCTGAGCCCTTCGCAAAATAACTTTCATCAAATTATGATTCTCAATATGAAAGATATACATCGGAGCTCGCTAAATATTTGTGAAGAGAGCAGGCCTCAATACTTTAAATCAGGCTTGTTTTGGTTTATAATAGGCATCTTAGGAGGAGAGATATGCCAGAGAATATTCTACCGACACTTATAGAGGAAGAGATTCGTTCTTCTTACATTGACTATGCGATGAGTGTTATTGTCGGGCGTGCTCTGCCCGACGTGAGAGATGGATTGAAGCCAGTTCAGAGAAGGGTTCTATACGCTATGCGGGAGCTCGGACTCCTGCCCAATAGGCCCTTCAGAAAATCTGCGACTGTTGTTGGTGAAGTTATAGGTAAATACCATCCTCACGGTGACGGGCCGGTTTATGATACTCTTGTTAGAATGGCGCAGGATTTCTCTCTCAGGTATCCGCTCATCGAGGGGCAGGGTAACTTTGGTTCCATTGACGGTGATCCACCTGCGGCGTACCGATATACAGAGGCACGTCTTTCCAAAGTTGCTGTCGAAATGCTTGTTGACCTCGATGAGGAAACAGTCGATTTTGTCCCTAACTTTGATGGACGTCTGACTGAGCCCGTTGTTTTACCATCGAAGTTTCCCAACCTTCTTGCCAACGGTTCATCTGGAATCGCCGTTGGTATGGCAACGAATATTCCGCCTCACAATATTGTGGAGCTTGTAGATGGCATTAAGGCGGTTATTGATAATCCAGGCATCAGTGATGATGAGCTCTTTCAGTATATCAAGGGGCCTGATTTCCCCACCGGGGGCACGATTGTTGGAACCTCTGGAATAAGGGAGGCATATCGCACCGGGCGCGGCAAGGTTCTCGTCCGTTCAAAATACCACTTTGAATATCCAAAGGGGAAAAATACGCGAATTGTTTTTACTGAGATTCCCTACCAGGTTTCAAAAACCACGATAATCGAGAGAATCGCGAAGCTTGTTAAAGAGAAAAAATTAGAGGGAATTGCAGATTTAAGGGATGAATCAGACCGTGAGGGTATCAGAATTGTAGTCGAAGTTAAAAGAGGGGCCAATGAGGAAGTTGTATTAAACAGATTGCTAAAGCATACACCTCTTCAGGATACTTTCGGCATCATCCTCCTCGCTCTTAAGGATGGTGAGCCCCGTGTGATGTCACTAAGGCAGATGATTGACGCCTTTATTGACCACCGTGTTGAAGTAGTTGAGAGAAGGACAAAATACAGGCTGAGGAAGGCAGAAGAAAGGGCTCACATCTTAGAAGGATTCAAGATCGCAGTTGCAAATATTGACAGGGTAATTGAGATTATTAAGGGCTCTGCTGACCAGGCAGAGGCACGTCGCAAGCTCATGGAAGAGTTCTCACTCTCCGAGGCACAGGCAAAGGCCATCCTTGATATGAGACTCGGTAACCTTACAAGGATGGATATCAACAAGATTGAGGAAGAGTACCAGAAGCTTCTTAAAGACATTGAAAGATTTAGAGCGATTCTTGCATCGCGGAGGATGCTCTTTGAGGTAATCAAAGAGGAACTCGACGATATTAAGAACAAGTTTGGTGATGAGAGACGCACGGAGATTATTGATGAGGAGCCTGTGGATATTTCCATTGAGGACCTCATTCCAGATGAGCCTGTGGGGATTACCCTGACTTACCAGGGATACATCAAGAGAACTCCTATCAAATCTTATTCTGCACAGGGAAGAGGCGGTGTTGGGAGAAGGGGAATTTCAACCTATGAGGATGATTTTCCCTGGCTTGTAACTGTGGCGAAAAACCACGACAACATGCTTCTCCTCTCAAACTTTGGTCGTGCTTACCTGACGAAGGTTTATCACATACCAGAGGGCAGCCTTCAGGCAAAGGGTAAGCCGATAAAGACCTTCCTGAGGCTCAAAGATGGAGAGAAAATCATTGAAATCATCCCATTTAGGGAGTTTGATGATAACAAGTTTGTATTTATGGCAACTTCCCGCGGCATAGTGAAAAAAGTGCCACTTAAGGCATTTGCCAATGCGGGAAGGGGCGGGATAATTGCTATCAAACTGCTCGATGAAGATACAGTAATTGGTGCGGTCATTACGAGTGGTAATGACGAGATTATTATAGCAAAGACCAATGGGATTGGAGTCAGATTCCACGAATCAGATGTGCGACCAACCGGGCGTAGCTCCATGGGAGTGAGAGGAACCCGAGTTGAGGAAGGCGCAAAGTGTATTTCATTAGTCAGAGTGGCGAATGGTGATAATCTTTTGATTGTTACGAGAAGGGGCTATGGCAAGAAGCTCAAGATTGACACAATCAGAAAGGTGAGAAGAGGCGGTAAGGGTGTTAGGTTTACGAAAGTAGATGCAAAGACCGGAGAACTCGTAAAGGTAAGCGCTATAAATGGCGATGATGATGTGATACTCATCACCCAGAATGGTAACGTGTTGAGATTGAAATCCAAAACTATCAACTTTTATAGCAGAAATGCACGGGGCGTGAGACTAATGAGAGTAAAGGATAACGACATTATCGTGGATGCAGCAGTCATCCACAAGACGAAGGAGGAAGAATGAGCTTAATCCTTGCGATGATAATTGGATTTTCACCCTCTATCCCTTTTCAGGATAAGCCCTTGCTCCGAAATACGTTTATGTCCCTTTTAATACCGGGCTCTTCGCAGATTCTCTATGGTTCGAAAGTCAAAGGATATGCCTTCGTTGCCACGGAGATTTTTGGATTTTTCGGCAATTTTTACTATCGACACGCGGCAGAAATTGCCCGTCAAAGATACAAAATCTACGCATACATGGAGGCTGGCGCTGACCCCCAAAATCCGGATGGAGATT
>JALXCE010000102.1:0-1584 GCA_026991055.1 Caldifarciminota bacterium
CGTTGATCACTGATTACTCTCTTTCAGTGTGTGTGACCGATACGGATAAAATCTACAATGGTGAGGTGGGCTATGGAATTGGGACAGGCAGGATTTCTCTTGGCTATGAAAAATACGATGGCAGGTCCCGGAGTTATCAAGAGATTAAAAGTGGATTTGCCTATCAAAATTTCTTTCAACTGGATTTTAGCGAAAGGCTGAGAAGAGGAGGGACAGACAACATTCTGTCCATTGGCTTGGAGCGTGGCAACACGAGCCTTTCATATCGAATGGTTAGGATTGGTGAGAGGGATAGAGACTCGCTTTACCACGCACTTTATTTCAAAAGTGAGGGGGTCAATCAGGGAGTCTCGTACTCGCTGAGATTCCATTACAGGGATGACAGGTATCAGAGTCTGAGCTACCGATTTGTCTATGTTGGGGATGGCAACGGGAGCTTTTCCTACGATTCGACAACGGGCAGTTTTTACAGAGACCCGCTTGGAAGTTATGAACGGGAAGTTTTGCCCTATTCCACTTCAAAACCAGTAAAGAGCGTCTCGGCTTCCTTTTCCCTGGAATACGGTGTAATCAGCGTTGACCTATCAGGCGATTCGAGATTTTCAGATATGCGAAACCCTTTGATTTTTAGGGGAAATTTCAACCTTCAGGCGAGTCCGGGCAGGTGGTTTTTAATCTATTCACGAAATGAAAACCTCTGGTCAGACGGGTGGGAGAGTTACCAGATGGCAGATATTTCGCGGAAAATGAAGATTACAGTGGGGGCCTCGTACGAGGATTCAAAGGAATTTGCAGGATTTACCCGCAGTCGATACAGGATTTATACGAAGTCGGGGATAGGGAAAGACCTTTTGCTAACCACAGGTGTGTTTTATCGCAGTCTGATTTATAAAAAGATTTACAGCTCACCCGGCTTTGACCTTGACCTTGAATTCAAAAAGGCCATCGGAGGCCTTGAGCTTGGGCTCAACACCGGCGTTTCTTATTCAAAAAAATTGCCCCTTGTAGAAAGCGGGATGGTGGGGAATTATCGGCTGGTGCTTTCACGGGAGTTTTCCTCAAAAACCATCCTGAGCGGTGAGATTTACGGTAGAGTTTCGGAGGGCAGAAATGTTTACAATGTTAGGGCCACGGTTTCATTTGAGTTTTGATAGAAATTCTTCAAATTTCACGAAAACCTCTTCTGCTCCGAGTTTATGAATGCAATCAAAAGTGCCCAGTGGGCATTTTTTCTTCCAGCAGGGCTGGCAGGGGAGGCCTTTCCATGCGTAGGCGTGTTTTTCACCCGGTGGAGTCCAGGCCTCAGGTAATTCTGTGAAAAAGAGGCTAAAGGTCGGTGTTCCCTGGCTTATTGCAATATGCTTGGGACCTGAATCGGAGCCAAAAAATACTCCGGCAAGACGCATGAGTGCCCCGAGCTCAAATAGACTCCTTGTCTGTGGGGCAAGTTTTACACCACCACATTCTAAGAGATACTGGAGCTCGGGAGTGGTTCTACCGTCGTTTACAAGGAGAATGGGAAAAGAATATTTTTTATGAAGGGGCCTGAAAAATTCGCAGAATTTTTCAGGCTCCCATCTGCGA